>JAISCO010000132.1 GCA_031265535.1 Spirochaetaceae bacterium
CGAAACTACACCTGTGCGCAATAATCAACTTATGGAGGATTAAACATGACCAAAATAGCGATTGACGATACACTGGCAAAAGAAACGGTACGACTTTCGGGGCTTTCGCTTGAGGATGCTGCGGCGAATGCGTTCAAAGGGTATCTATCACTGTTAAGACTGCAAGAATTGCGGGGAAAATTTGAAAAGGACGACTGGTGGGATAATGAACCGGGGAAAACCTGTGCGGAAGTAAAATGATAATCCCGGACGCCTCGGTGTGGATTGATTACTTTAATGAAGTTGTTTCCCCAAAAACCGCAATCCTTGCAAAAGCTATCCGTAAAAACGATGTATTGGCGGGTGATTTAATTATTACAGAAATATTGCATGGTATTCGCAGCGAAGAAAAATACGAGATAACAAAAAAATTTATATGCGCTATGCCGTTTGAAACATTTGCCGGTAAATACATTGCTGTCCAAGCGGCTCGGAATTACCGTTTTTTACGAAAGAAAGGTATAACCATTCGCAAAACAATTGACATAATAATCGGGACATTTTGTATAGAATACGGTTATCCGGTTCTTCACAAAGACCATGATTTTGATTCCATGGAGAAGTATTTAGGATTACAAATCGTCGAAAGATAGCTTGCCGTCCGCGTATGCCAACCGCCCACTCACAAATGAACAATTAACAATGAACAATTAACAGTTAGCAATTAGGAGTGAGGATAACAGTTGCGTATGCCAATCGCCTTTGCCTTACAGACGGCACGGAGTGAAGGCCGCTTTGGATATGTTAGCGCGGAGCGCATGTAAACCCACTGGTGGGCGCATGTAAACCCACTGGCGGGCGCATGTAAACCCACTGGTGGGCGCATGTAAACCCGCTGGCAGGTTGCAACAGGCGGGTTTTTGCGGTAGATTTTAAGAACAAACTCGTAAAAAGAGATGGACATGCCAAGCAAAATACAACTACCCCCGGCCAAGTCGTTTGAGGAAATCTGGGCAATCATCCAGGAAACCGACAGACTGATGAAAGAAGGCGCGGTGGAATCGGACAGACGGTTCAAAGAAATCGCCGAGCAAATGAAGGAAAGCGCGGCGGAGGCGGACAAACGGTTCAAGGAAACCGACAAGCTGCTAAAAGAAAACGCGGCGGAGGCGGACAGGCGCTTCAAGGAAATCGCCGAACAGATGGCGGAAACCGACAAGCTGATGAAAGAAAGCGCGGCGGAGGCGGACAGGCGCTTCAAGGAAACCGACAAGCTGCTAAAAGAAACCGGCCGCCAGTTGGGCGATGTTCACAACAGGCTGGGCGAGCTTGTCGAACATATCATAGTGCCTAACATTCTTCAAAAAGTTAAACCGCTGGGATACAAATTCAAGTACGTCCGCAAGCGCTGTGAGTTTATGGACAGAAATTTTCGGGTAATAGCCGAAGCGGATATTGTACTGATAAACGGCGAATATATTATGATCATCGAAGTAAAAACCGTATTAAAAGTTAAAGATGTGGACAACCACTTGGAACGGTTGGGAAAGATAAGGCGTGATGCGTGTCCGCCCGACGAAAGCCATAGATTAATAGGCTGCGTTGCCGGCGCGGTTGTAGACGAGGCTGTAAAAAAATATGCCCATAAAAAGGGGTTTTATGTGCTTGAACAGTCCGGGGACACGCTGAAACTGGATGTTCCCGAAGGCTTCAACCCCAAGATGTGGTAAACTTCCCGCAAATTAGCAATTAACAGTTAGGAGTGTCGCGTCCTGGATTAAAGTTGTCATATGAGGAGTGAAGGCCGCTTTGGATATGTTAGCGCGGAGCGCATGTAAACCCAACATAAATGAGCAATTATCAATTAACAATTAGCAATGAGGGCGGGCGCGTATGCCAATCGCCCTTGTCTTACCGACGGCACGGAGTAAAGGACACTTGCGGGACGCCGGCGCGGAGCGCATGTGCCTCCATGGCAAATGGTGGGGGCGTATACAATTTCATGCGTTTATCGTAACATTAGAATAATAGAACCGGATCTGGGAAAATGACTACAATGAACAGTGAAACAAACATTAAACCGCTGGGGCCGGAACATATTGACGAGGCTGTATCTCTTCTGGTATTGGCCTTTCATGACCGTCACTTTTACCGGTACATCGCCCCGGAAAAACCTGAGCGTCTGGAATTTCTGGCGCTCAACTTCCGCCGCAGGCTGGAACACGGTCTGGGTATCAGTGAAATAGACCTTGCCTTCCATGATCATAAGATCGCCGGTATTGCCGTCTGGTCGCCGCCGGGAAGCGTCCCGCCGCCTGAGGATCATTCCCTGGAGGAGGCCTTTTCGATTTTTTCACCGGGTCTCCGTAAGCGGTTTTTCGATTTTTTGCGTATCCTTACGGCCGCCCGGGATCACGCGATACGCCAGCCGTACTGGAGCCTGGCCCCTATCGCCGTCCTGCCGGAAGAACAGGGCAAGGGACTTGCGTCAACGCTGGTGCGGAAAAAACTCCGTGAAATCGACGCGTCCCCGGCGCCCTGTTTTCTGGCCACCCAGGACGCGGTCAACCTGAACATATACGCGCACTACGACTTTCAGAAAGTCCGGGAAGATCCTGTTGCGCCGGGCATCCTCCATTACACGATGATCCGGCCAAAACAGGCGGGAAGCGTCTAAAATTATGTCCCGCTTTCTTGCCGTCAAAGGCCGCGCCCTTAAATGAGGAACGCGCCGTAAAAATGCGCCAAAAATGACTAAAAAGTCTTGAATTTGGAATTGCTGAGGGTATTTCTATTGCGTCCTAACACGCAATTAAAAATCCATTGACCTTTTTAAGTGAAGTATATATATTTTTTATATAACGAAAATTTAGGCCGCCATTTAGGGTGTTTTAGTGGCGCCTTATGATTAAAAATTTATTTACAAGGACTTAATTTTGCATAAAGAAAAATTTGAAGAGGCTCCTCCGCCGGATTCTCCAGAGAACGCCGGTGGGGATTTGGAAAATTATGCGCGGGACGACAATGCGGCGCGGACAGAAAACATCCATGAGACCGGGGCGCAAAATGAGACGCCGGACCTTTCCGCGTTACCGGCAAGCGAATCTCAAAAAATCGCCGATTTAGAACGGAAACTTGCTGAATTAAATGACCAATATCTGCGGAAAGCGGCGGATTTTGAAAATTTTCGCAAGCGTATCGTCAAAGAGAAGCAGGATGCTATAGAATTCGCAAATCAAAGTTTACTGCTTGATCTAATTGCCACGCTTGACGACTTTGAGCGCGCCATAAATGCCGCGGACACTTCGGCAAAAACGGAAGCGGACTTCAATACATTACGCGAAGGCGTCAGCATGATTGAAAAACGGCTTGTTGGCCAACTTGAAAATAAATGGGGGCTAAAACGTTTTGATTCCGCGGGCGAGCCGTTTGACCCCGCGCGTCACGAGGCGCTTTTTATGGAAAAATCCCCGGATGTCGGCGAACCTATCGTTAAAGAAGATTTCGCCAAAGGATATATGTTAAAAGACAGGGTTGTACGCACCGCCAAAGTGAAGGTCGCGATGCCGGAAGTGGAAATTGATAGAGCGGAAGCTGACATCTGAAATATAAAAACTAATGAAAATAGAAACTAACCGCAAAAGTATGCGCTTTTGAGGTCTTTATTATAAAGGGCAACAGCTCAATTTTAAAATTGTAGGAGAAAAAAATGGGTAAAATTATTGGTATTGACTTAGGTACTACGAATTCGTGTGTGGCGGTGTTGGAAGGCGGCGAACCTGTCGTCATACAAAATGCCGAGGGTGGGCGGACTACGCCGTCTATCGTTGGTTTTACAAACAAAGGCGAGCGCCTTGTAGGCGTTCCGGCAAAAAACCAGATGATTACAAATCCCGAAAATACGATTTTTTCAATTAAACGCTTTATGGGACGGCGTTTTTCTGAAGTTTCCAACGAAATGAAGCTTGTGCCATACAAGGTAGCCGAGCAAGGGGACGATGTACGCATAGACGTAAGCGGCAAACAGTATTCGCCGCAAGAAATTTCCGCGTTTATCTTACAGAAAATGAAAAAAACGGCGGAAGATTATCTTGGCGAGCCTGTAAACGAGGCGGTCATTACCGTGCCGGCATACTTCAACGACGCTCAGCGCCAGGCCACTAAAGACGCGGGTAAGATCGCCGGTCTTGACGTAAAGCGTATCATCAATGAACCGACCGCCGCGGCGCTTGCCTTTGGTTTCAACAAGGATCAGAAAAAAGAAAAAACCATAGCGGTTTACGACTTGGGCGGCGGGACTTTCGACATTTCTATCCTTGAGCTTGGCGACGGTGTTTTTGAAGTTAAATCAACCAACGGCGATACTCACCTGGGCGGCGATGATTTTGACCGCCGTGTACAGGAATGGTTGATAGCGGAATTCAAGAAGGATACCGGTATAGACCTTGGACTTGACCGGATGGCGCTTCAGCGGCTGCGCGAAGCGGCGGAAAAGGCAAAAATCGAGCTTTCCGCTATGCAGACAACGGACATCAATTTGCCGTTCATAACGGCGGACGCAAGCGGCCCTAAGCATTTACAGAAGACGCTGACGCGGGCAAAATTTGAACAACTGGTAGACGACTTACTTGAACGGACAAAGGAACCGTGTAAAAAAGCGCTCGCCGACGCGGGGCTTTCCCCTGACCAAATTGATGAAGTCATCCTTGTCGGCGGCTCTACACGCATCCCTTCAGTGCAGCAAATAGTAAAAGATTTATTCAAAAAAGAGCCGAACAAAGGCGTAAATCCGGATGAGGCTGTCGCGATAGGCGCGTCAATACAAGGCGGTATTTTGGGCGGCGATGTAAAAGACGTATTGCTGCTTGATGTTACCCCGCTTTCACTCGGCATCGAAACTTTGGGCAGTGTGATGACAAAGCTGATACCGCGCAACACAACGATACCGACCAAAAAGAGTCAAGTGTTCTCGACGGCGGCGGACGGTCAAACTGCGGTTACCATACATGTTTTGCAGGGTGAGCGCGAGATGGCGAATCAGAATCGCACGTTAGGAAACTTCAACCTTGAAGGCATCCCGCCGGCTCCGCGTGGAATTCCGCAGGTTGAGGTTACTTTTGACATAGACGCAAACGGTATAGTTCATGTTTCGGCTAAAGACCTTGGTTCAGGCAAGGAACAGAAAATACGCATCGAAAGTTCTTCCGGTCTTAACGAATCCGACATTGAACGCATGGTCAAGGAAGCCGAGCTTCACGCTGAAGAAGACAAGCAGGAGAAGGAAAAGGCCGAGGCAAGGAATGAAGCGGACTCGCTGATTTATAGTTCCGAAAAGAATATAAAGGAACTGGGCGATAAACTGAACGCGGCGGATAAGGCAAAGACGGAGGAAGCGATAGCCGATCTTCGCAAGAGTCTAGAAAATGGCAATACGGCGGATATCAAAGCTAAAACTGAAGTTTTAAAACAGACCGCATATAAAATTGCCGAAGAGTTATATAAACAGCAAGGGGCTCAAAGCGGGGGGCAGGCCGGCGCTCCTGACGGCGGAGCGGAACAGAGGCAAGATTCATCCGGCGGCGAAGCTCCGAATGGCGCTGAAGATGTAGACTACGAGGTCGTTGACGATAAAAAATAAATTGTGCTTATCCGGAGACTTTCAGTCTCCGGATAAGCTTCGTTAAAAAACTTGAAATTATTTTAGTCCGCAAGTGCTAAGCGGATTACGAGACAAATTTACTATAATGAGACCACGAATTATTGCTATCAGGTATGTGAACCTAACGATGTATGATATACTTGTTCTAAATGACAGTGTTTAGAGCGCGGACTCTTATTAACAGGAATATTTATGGCGAAAAGAGACTATTACGAGGTGTTGGGCATTGAAAAAGGGGCGTCAAAAGATGATATAAAAAAGGCGTACCGCAAGCTTGCCGTCAAATATCATCCAGATAAGAATCCGGGCAGCAAAGAAGCGGAAGAAAAATTTAAAGAAGCTACCGAAGCATACGAGATTCTCTCTGATGATCAAAAAAAAGCCGCCTACGACCAGTTCGGTTTTGCCGGCGTGGACGGAATGGGCGGCGGCCAGCATGATTTTAGCAATTTTAAGGGTTTTGAAGATATATTCGGCGGAGATATTTCTGACTTTTTGGGCGGCATATTCGGCGGCGGAATGGGCGGCGGACGCAGGGGCGGTACAACAGGTCCGCGGCAAGGCGCGAATCTCCGCTATGATCTGGAAATCCCATTCAAAGACGCGGTTTTTGGAACAAAAGTCGAGGTTGCGTATTCGCGGCAGGTTGTCTGTAAAAGCTGCAAAGGCAGCGGCGCGGAAAGCGGCTCCGAAAAAAAGATTTGTCCTACATGCAACGGTACAGGGCAGATACGGCAGAGCTCCGGTTTCTTCTCGCTTGCCTCTCCATGCCATACCTGCGGCGGTGAGGGTTATATAATTGAGCATCCGTGCAAAGAGTGTAATGGCGCCGGAACGGTAAAAATGCGTCAAAAAATCATGATAACAATACCGGCGGGCGTGGAAAACGGGCGGCGCATGATTGTACGCTCGCAAGGGGACGCGGGGCCAAACGGCGGTGTCTGCGGCGACCTTTATGTATTTATTCGTGTAAAAGCCCATGATTATTTTGAGCGGGAAGGCAGCGATTTGTACTGCGCCGTACCAATTTCTATAACGCAGGCAGCGCTTGGCGGAGAATTGCAGGTAGCGACCCTTGAGGGGAGAACCGTTAAGGTAAAAATACCGTCCGGCAGTCAAAATGGAAAACTCCTGCGGCTGCGTGAAGAAGGCGTGCCTAAGGCATCTGGTAAACGCGGGGATTTTTACATCAAGCTTATGGTGCAAATTCCATCCAAACTTTCCTCAAAAGGACGCGCGCTGCTTGAAGAATTTTCAAAATTGGAAGGTGAAAACGAAAAGCCCACTCCCATACCGCTTGCGGAACTGCGGGCAGGCTAAGTCCGAATAGTCCGGCGGCGGAGCTGCGGCTAAAGGTGTAATTCTTGCTTTGGAGCTTGGAGGAGAAGCTATGCCGAAACATTTTTGGCAGAGGATTGATCTAAGTTCGCCGGTATTTACCGGTATTGCCTATACGCTTGCCGCTTTAATCGTCATACTGATTTTTAAGCTGTTTTTTCCTGACCTTTCTTTGTACGGTTATGAGTCGTCTACAGACGTCTCGTTAAGTTCAAAACCGCTTGTATTAAACATTTTTCGTGCCGGCGACAGCCTTACACGCGCTCTTCTCGCGTTTATATCGGTCTTTCCCGCCGTCTTTATGAGCGCCCAGGTCATTCCATTCTGTCATACCTTACCGCAAAGCCCCCATTACCGGCGGTTTTCGCTGGATTTTTTCAAACTAATGCGTCCCCAGCTTATCATGACGGTAACGGCGGTCATAGTTTACAGTCTTCTATCCTTCATTGTCCGTCCTATAGCCGCCGACTATCAGGCCGATATACAGACAGAAAGCATACTGTTTGCCGAAGCGGAAAAAAAAGCCATTGTTTACGCCAATAAAGAAGAATGGACCGAGGCGTATCATTTCTTGTCAATCTGCGACCGTATCTGGCCAAACAATCCGGCGCTTAACAATCTGCGGGAACTAATTGGCTTGGCGCTTAGCCGCGTCATGTACCGCCGGCTGCCGGCGCCGGAAAAAACGCTAAATAACACCATAGCCGATATGCAAAGAGAAACTATTGATTTACAGAACGCCCTCCGTTTGGCGGATACGGCTCTAAGAGAAGGACGCTTTTACGACGCCCACCGTCTTGCCGTAATAGCCGGTCAACTTTCGGAGGAAGGCAGCAACGAAGCCGTCCTCGCAAGCCGGCTGGCCGGAACCGCGTGGAACGCCATCGAAAATCTTGAACCGGATGCTGTAGAACGTGGACAGCGCGCTATTTATCAGCGAAAAAAAAACGGCTATGAGGAAATGATCAACGGCAACTGGGTAAACGCCTATTATATTTTTCGCGCTCTTGCGGCGGATGTTCCCGATGATCCGGATGTTAAAAAATTCTTTGCGCTTTCCGCCGAAGGACTTAGCGGCGCCGCGTTTTTTATTGATGAGATGGACAGGCGGCTTGGCGCGGAGATTAGCAATCCATTTTTTTCACTCCCGTTGTTTGAAACAGATGGGCGCTTGGTGATGCGCCTTGCTTCACTTTCCAGCACAGCCGATTACAGCTATGGGAAGGGGCTTGAGATAGCCGCGTTTGATTCGAATCAAAATCCTTTGTTCCAGGTAAGCGCCCCGTATGTCAAATTTTTACCGTTTTATATAGATGGCAAACCATTTACCATAATATATTTACAGGCGTTTGGACGTGATTACGAGCAAATGCGGTGGGGCCCGTCTTGGGAGGGCGCGCCGCCGACGGACTTGCTAACGGCGGACTTGCTAACGGCGGACACGCCGAAGACTCAGTTGGCGCTTTCAATAAGTTATGAGGACTTTTTGCTCTCTTCAACCGCCAACAGAAAGCTTGACGGCTTCTTTATACGCGATATCTGGCTGCTGGCAGGCCGCCTTGCGCTATATGGCTATATACCCGAAGTCTATCAGGCTGAAATCATTTATATTATCTCTGAGCCGCTGTTTTTTCTCCCGCTGACTATATTTTCGCTGATCATGGGCTGGAATCTGCGCTGCAAAAAACGTTCTACTTTTATGCTGCTCCCAATGCTAATAGCTCTGCCGTTTATGTTTAACGGCTTTATGCATATATTCCGCAGTGTCTTAAATATGTTTTGTGTTTTTACGCTTATTTCATTCGGTTTTACTCCCGCGCTTCTAATCAATTTTGCCGCCGCCTTTCTGCTATTCGCGCTAGCCATCGTGCTTCTTACCGCCCAGCACGACTAACCCCCACCAGTGGGTTTACATGCGCTCCGCGCTAGCGTTTTGCCGCCGCTCGTTGGCGGCGGAACGGCTTTTGGTTCGATAACAGCCTTAGGGAGTTTTGCTTCCGCTCCGATAATTCGCGTTAATTTGTGTAATCTGCGGCTAATTTTTCAATTCAGGAGGGTGGCGCTGTTTCCCAGCATCATCGCAAACCGTTGTCTCATAGTCGCGCCCCCGCCCAAAAACGGCACGCGAACCAGTGAGCGTGTGTAAGTATGTGGCAGCATGGCGTAGGCCCCAAAAACTTACTGTTGCCTATAAATGTTTAAAGGCCGCTGTCTACAGCCCGCCTACGGCGGTCTTCCGCCA
>JAISCO010000206.1 GCA_031265535.1 Spirochaetaceae bacterium
CTTCGGCAGAATTGCCGGGGTATTAGTTGGGGTTGGCGAGTCGGGGTTTCCCCGCCTGCTGGAATATTATTTCGCCCCCCCCCCCCCCCAATCTGGAAAAAACAGCGTTGACGGCTTAGACAGCGTTGTTCTTAGAATCGACGGCACGATTAAACATATACCCAAAAAATCCTACATCGAGAACCTTGACACGCTCCCTATGCCCGGTTACGAGTATCTTGAGCTTGAAAAATATCCGTCTTATGATACAAGCAAATGGTTTAACCCCCGGAATATAAAGATAAGCAGCAGGCAGTTTCCGTTGCTGACAAGCAGGAGCTGCCCGAATCAGTGTAATTTTTGCGCCATGCGTTTTGTGATGGGCAACAGAATCCGTTTTAGATCCGCCCGCCATGTGGTCGACGAAATAAAGTATGTCTATGACAAGTACGGAATAAACTACTTCAAGATATGCGATGATAACTTTACATTTGACAGGCAAAGGACACTAGAAATCTGCCGGCTGATAATACGGAATAAATTAAAAATATATTTTGAATTCCCGAACAGCCTAATGGTTAAAACATTGGACGAAGAGGTGATAGATAATATGGCTGAAGCTGGTGCGCTGCGGTTTTGGCTAGCCATAGAGAGCGGTTCCGAATTTATACGGAATAAAATAATGCGTAAAAACGTTTCCGAAGAAAAGATACTCGAAGTAGCATCGTTATTAAAGAAACGAAACGTCTGGGTATCCGCTGGTTTTATGCTCGGTATGCCCGAAGAAACGGAGGAAAGCTGCCTTGACACTATGCGCATGATTGAAAAACTGGATATTGACTATTTTATGCTGCCGTCCCATGTCAATCCGTTTCCGGGCACAAAACTGTTCGACCAGTGCGTCAGAGACAGGCTATTTACGTCCGCTATGAGCATTGGTGATTTATGGAAAGGGGATTTCTCGTATACCAGTGCCGGACCTGACGATTTTCTTATAAAGCCGTACAATATGGAGATAACTAAGTTAAAAGAATATGACCAAAAAATTAAGGCGTTAATGCTTCAAAAAAATTCGGCGTGGGAAAAACATAGAGCCGAAGCAACGATTCGGCTGTAAATTATGAATATCGCACTTTCCTGACATCTTGACAGCCGACCGTGGTTTATGATAGCGTTAATACAAAAAGGAAAAATTGATATGCAAAAACAAGCGGATGCGGGGTTAATGCCTAAAAAAGAAACAAACAAAAATATCGCGCTTTTAATTATGTGTCTGGCATCGTTTGTCGTTCCGTTTATGGGAACAGCAATAAATTTGTCCCTGCCTCAGATTGGAAGTTCGTTTTCGATAGGCGTAGTATCCCAAAGCTGGATAGTTACAATTTATCTCATCTCAACAG
This sequence comes from Spirochaetaceae bacterium, assembly GCA_031265535.1. Lineage (GTDB taxonomy): Bacteria > Spirochaetota > Spirochaetia > Treponematales > Breznakiellaceae > JAIRMY01. The sequence continues at coordinate 1,380 of JAISCO010000206.1, forward strand.
CGATTTTTCAGGTGCCGTTTGCGCGGCTGGCCGACTTGGTTGGACGTAAAAAAATTTTTCTTGCGGGACTCATAGTATTTGGACTTTCAACTCTTTTATGCGGATTATCGACCTCAAGCATTATGTTGATTATCATGCGCGGATTGTCAGGATTGGGCAGCGCGATGCAGTTTGGAACAAGCATGGCAATACTTGTTTCACTGTTTCCCCCTCAGAATAGAGGTAAAGCGATAGGCATTAATACTGCGGCCACGTACTTTGCGTTGTCATCGGGGCCGTTTCTTGGGGGCGTGATAACCGGTTACTTTGGCTGGCGAAGTTTGTTCTACATCGTTGGAATTTATGGAATTATTGTTGCCCTGTTTTCTATTGTAATACTTAAAACTGAATGGACAGAATCAAAAGGCGGTAACTTTGATTATCTTGGTTCCATTATTTATGCCTTGGGATTATCCGGGATTATTTTAGGTTTTTCAAAATTGCCGGATACTATTGGTTTCATTCTGCTGGCAGCCGGCGTAATCGGCTTTGTTGTTTTTGTTTTCATGGAACTTAAAATTGAGCAGCCGGTTTTCAATGTCCGTATTTTTGTGGGAAATAAAGTTTTTGGATTATCCTGCGTATCAGCGCTCATTAATTACGCAAGCACATCCGCCATTACTTTTATGATGAGCCTGTATTTGCAGTATATCCGAGGATTTTCACCCAAAAATACAGGAATGATGCTTATCATTCAGGCCGGTGTACAATGCATAGTATCACTTTATGCGGGCCGGCTCTCGGACAGAATAAATCCTTCGAGGATTGCGACTATAGGAATGGGAATTATTTCCGCGAGTCTTGTCGGCCTTGTTTTTGTTACGCCGAATACGGATATACTTTTTATCGCATTTCTGTTGTTCGCTTTAGGTCTGGGATTTGGTCTTTTTTCATCGCCGAATTCAAATATTATTATGAGTTCCGTTGATAAAAAGTATTATGGACAGGCTTCGGCGACAATGGGAACTATGCGGCTTACCGGGCAATCACTGAGCATGGGGATCGCAACCATGGTAATTGCTTTATTTGTAGGGGATAAAGCAGTTACTCCCGAACTGCACTCAAGTTTTATGAAAAGTTTTCAGGGTTTATTTATTTTGTTTGTCGTGTTATGTGTTGTTGGAACATACACATCATCATTAAGGGTAAAAGACCGAAACAGTTAGTAGAATATACGGATGACGGGCATACCGGCAGCGGGCTTTACAGGCAAAATTTATCACAACGGCACACAAAGCCGACGAATGGATGTTTCTTTTTGACGCATATAGTAGCGGTTAATCTGACTTCACTGTGTCATAATTACACACGCAAACTGTATACTATAACTCATCTAAAACCGTGCTATCCATTGCAGCGTTAAGTAAATCAATATAATACAATGATTTACTGAAAATAGTCCTGTAACGGCAGACTTGGCACGTATCCTGCTATAGTATTTATGTAACGCTCGCAATGCTGCGGGCTGTGGCACGTTTGCCGTGTCACAAATTAAAAATTGAATCCAAAAAAGATTCAAAAAATTCGGAGGCTATTTATGAAATCTTTAACTGTTCACCGGCCAATAGAAATTGGTCAAACGATGGTTGACATCAACCATTTTATGGAATCGGTCTTTGGCGAATCGCCGTTCAGCCGTTCCAATGTTCGTGCGGGTACCCGTTATCCTGATGTCGATATATACGATGCGGGCGACTCCTACCGTATCGAGGCGGACCTGCCCGGCTGCGATGAAAAGGGTATCGAGCTTACCGTCGACAGCGGTGTCCTGACCATCCAGTCGAAAAAAAACGCTGAAACGGAAAAGCGCGACGAGGGCAGAAACTATATTGTCCGTGAAAGGCGTTACGATGTTTTTAGCCGCTCCTTTAAGCTGCCTGATAACGCCAACAGCGAGAACATTTCCGCTTCGTTCGATAACGGCCTGCTGGCGCTTGAGATCAAGAAACGCGCCGAAGCCCAAAAGCGTGTTATCACGATAAAGAAGTAAGCCAAAACACGGCATTAT
>JAISCO010000316.1 GCA_031265535.1 Spirochaetaceae bacterium
ACTTTCCTGAGCCAGGAACTGGAATTTTGCGCACAGGACGATACCGAGACGAGGAACAGTCTGACCTATGCGCTTCAGGCTTTCCGGGATGCTCTGAGAGCGCTTGAGGTGGTGGAGGATGCGGCGGAGTATAAAATCGCCGAGAGGACTTACCCAACGGACCCGAAAAAGCGTGTTCAGGGGTTCCCGGCGGACGCGTTCCACCAAGCCTGCGGTTCCCATAAAACGCGGCTTAACAATACCCTTCGCGCTCCCGGTATCGAGATGCTGGAAAAGGCTCTGCTTAAACAGCGGGCGGGCGGCATGAAGGCAGCGCAGGGCGCGTATCTCGAAAAGCAGAGACTGGCGCTCGCTAAATAGAGAAAGCTATAGCGAAAACCGGATCAAAGACAGCCTGTCTTATTACCTCTTCCTTTTTCCTTCTTACTTTCCTAATTGTTCACTTCTAATTTTTCCTTCTTACTTTTTATTTTACAGCGGGGCGGTGAAAATGAGTGGGGGTAGCACAAAACAGTGCGGTGCACTGTTTTGCCTGACGTTTTGCCGCCTGCTTTACCCTATAAGAAAGGACAAGACCGCAAAAGCAAAACCTTTGGAGCTTAGGGGGAGCCATAACAAAGGTTTTATCATAGCCCTCAAAATTTTTGCCGCGCTGACTAAATGCGCTTCCCCCTTTTGCTCATTGCTAATTTCTCCCTTTTACTTTTTCCTTCTTACTTTTTACTTCTTGGACGAGGGCGGGCGATCGCGGTTTAGAAGCGAGTAGAGGACTGGCGTAACAAACAGGGTCATGATTGAACTGACGCTGAGGCCGCCGACAAAGGTTCTGCCTATGGGTTGAATCGTGTCCGCGCCCGCGCCGGGGAAAAATCCGATAGGCGCCATAGCGAGTATTGTTGAAATAGTCGTCATCAGGATAGGACGCAGCCGGTTTCGTCCCGCTTCCATGCAGGCGCTGCGGACATCAAGACCGCGTGCGCGGAGCAGGTTCGTGTAATCTACAAGTATGATGCCGTTGTTTACCACGATTCCCACAAGGGCTATAATGCCGACCGCGCTGAATACCGACATAGCCTGATTGCCGATTTTGTAAATCCATATCACGCCGATTGTGAGCAGCGGTATCGAGAAAAATATAATTAGCGGGTCTACAAACGATTCAAACTGGCTTGCCATTAAACCAAAAACCAAAAATATGGCGACCGCGGCTATAAAAAGAATTTTTAGATTAAATTTTTCCACTTCGGCTGCTTCGCCCATGAAACGCACCGTAACATTTTCGCGTACCGGAAGATGTTCGACAACCGTCTCTTCCAGTGTCCGCTGAAACTCTGTCGCCGCGATGCCTGCCGGTAAATCCCCGGTAACGCGCACAACCCGTTCCTGATCTTCGTGCCGCACCGAGGACGGGGCGCGTCCTTCACGCAGGCGCGCGATGTTGGACAATGGTACGCGGTCGCCGTTTCTATTTACCACTGAAATCGAGTCCAGCGCCGCCAGATTTTTTCTGTCCTCGTCACGCAGGCGTACTTGTATATTTATCAGGCGGTCGCCGCGTGAAATAGTTGTTACATTTGTGCCGTCCATCGCCGTTTTTATCTCGCTTGCGATTGACGAAAGCGAAACTCCAAGCGCGGCGGCGCGGTCCCGGTCAATTTCTATACGAATTTGAGGAGCGCCTTCGTCCATATTGACGGCGGCATTTTCAATCTGCGGCAAATACAATTTGACTATATCTTCAACATCCGCGGCGGCTTCCATCAAAGCGGCGTTATCGCGGGAAGTCAACACAATCTCGACTGAACTCGTGCTGCTCATGCTGCGCCCCGCGCGAAACGTAACACGTATATCGGGATTGCCGCTTAACAGGGGGGTGAGTTTTTGTACTATTGTATCCGGCGTGTCAATTTGTTCGGCGGGAGGCGGCAGAGTAATCTGTATATTTCCTTGATTCGTTCCGCTGCGCCGCGCCGTTAAAATTATATTGTTATAACCTTGAATGTTATTTTCTATTATGTCCTCAATTTCAAAAAGCGCGGATTCGGTAATATCAATTGGCGTCCCCTGCGCCATCTGAATGTTCAACGTGATAGAATCATCAATGCGCGAGCGGATAAACATATTCATGCCGATACCGTTGAATTGCGTCAGCGAAAACACCAATATCAGCATCGTTAAAATGAGTATCATGGTGCGGTGCGAAAGACAGTAATCAAGCGCTCTTTTGTACGCTTCATTCAATCTTGTAAAAAAGTTTTCAACCGCGTCGTCTATTTTCCGCAGCAGCTTGTTTTTAAGCGGTTTTTGTACGCGGGTATCAATTTTAAGTATAGACCCGCATAGCGCCGGCACTATCGTAAGAGCCACAATCAACGAACAACTTAACGAAATTATTACTGTAAAAATTAAATCATTAAATAGTTGTCCCATCATTTCAAGATCGTTTTTATAAATTAAAAGCGGTATGAATACGCATAATGTTGTCGTTGTCGAAATAACAATTGCGTTCACCATTTCCTGTCCGCCGAGTATCGCCGCGGTTTCCGGTTTTGTGCCGCGCAGACGGTAATTATGTATGTTGTCAAGAATAACGATAGATGCGTCAACCGTCATTCCCATAGCCATAATCAATCCTGTCATTGTCAGCAAATTCAGCGTAAACCCGAATACGGACATGAACATCAATGTTAATAATATTGAAATTGGAATTGAAACGCCTATTACAAGCGTGCTTTTTATATTGCGTAAAAATACAAAAATAATAAGCATACAAAGTATCGCGCCCTGTATAGCGTTTGAATAAACCTGATCGAGCGTCGCGCTTATCATCGACGTATTGTCCGACAGCACTTCAAGCGTTATACCGCGTGGAAGATCCGCGTTTATGCCGGAAAGCGCCTCGCGCACACGGCGGGCAACCTGCACGGAATTACTGCCGCTTTCACTCTGCACCTGAATATACACGCCGCTCTGTCCGTTGATGGAAACACGCGCCGCGTTATCGTTAAAACCAAGCGATACATCCGCCGCGTCCTCAAGATGAATAACTTGCGAGCGGTTCGCGTTCAGTCCGCCGCCGCCGTTCTGCACATTTACCGTTTTAACAACAAGGCGTTTTATCTGATCTATATCTGTTAATTCCTGTTCTGTTAAAAGTTGATACTCCCTGGTACCGCGCAGTATGCTGCCGCCGCTTGATAAAACATTTTGACCGCGTATCGCCTGCGTTATGTCGCTCAGAGTTAGCCCCAGCGCGGCCAGCCTGTTAAGCGAAACCGCGACTTGCGCGACTTGGCTTGTGCCGCCTGTAACATCGGCTGACGCAACGCCTTCAATCCGCTCAAGACTCGCCTGAATCTCATCTTCCGCAAATATACGAAGCTGGTCCGGCGGATAGTTGCCGCGTACAATCAGGCGCATTATCGGCATAGCGGACATATCGAAGCGCCGCACTGTGGGCGTAGTACAGTCGTCCGGCAGTGAGTTAACTATCCTGTTGAGCAGTGTCTGCGCGTCTGACGCCGCCTTGTCCATATCGGTTCCATACTCGAAATTCAGGTTGATAGACGAACTTTCGAATGACGAATTTGATGTCATTTCCGTAAGGCCGCGTGACGAGGCAAGCGCTTTTTCGATGGGGCGCGTAACATTCTGCTCAATGTCGATGGGGCCTGCCCCGGCCAGACTGGTATAGACTGAAAGAACCGGACGCGCTGTAGACGGAAAAAGGTCAACCGCTATTCCCGGGACAACGGTCAGCGCGATTCCGGTAAGCAGCACATAAAAAACGACTACCGTTACCGGCCTTTTTACAGAAAATTGAATTATACTCATAAGTTCCCCGCCAGCGCCCACCAGTGGGTTTACATGCGCTCCGCGCTAGCATACCGCAAGCCTCCTTTACGCCGTGCCTTCGGGTCCGAAAAGGGCATTTGGCATACGCGACTGGCGGCATTGCTCATTGTTAATTGCTCATTGTTAATTGTTCACTGCTCATTCTCACCTGTTCCTTTTTACTTTTTCCCTTTTCCCTCATTGTTAATTGTTCACTGCTCATTCTCACCTGTTCCTTTTTACTTTTTCCCTTTTCCCTCATTGTTAATTGTTCACTGCTCATTCTTACCTGTTCCTTTTTACTTTTTCCCTTTTCCTTGTTTACTGCTAATTGCGCATTTTTAATTGCTCATTGTTAATTGTTCATTCCTCATTCTAATACCCTCACCGGTTCGTTGTTAGAAAGAAAATTCTGCCCGGAGCTTACGACAATATCGCCTATCGAAAGTCCGCTCAAAACCTCAATCATGGTTTCGCTTTCCAGTCCCAGCGATAGTTCGCGCCGCTCGGCTATGCTTTCAGCGTTCACGACAAATACTATCCACGAATTGTATGTATTGATGACCGCGGCGCGTGGAATCAGCGGCACATTGCTGCGTGAAGCGGTAACAAGGCTCACTGTTGCAAACATGCCCGGACGGATACGCGGGTCTTTTTTTTCAAAACGCAGTCTGACGCGCAAGGTACGGCTGGAGGGATCAAGCACGGGGCTTACCTCGCTGACAATGCCGGTAAAAACTTCGTCCGGCATCGAGTCAAAAAAGAATTGCGCCCGCAGCCCCATGCGTATGTTCGCCGAAAAACGCTCCGGCACAAAAGTTTCAACGACAAGAGACGAAAGATCGCCTATGACGTATATCGCGGATTGCTGTGAAACCGTGTCGCCGGCGCTGTACGGCGCTTGCAGTACGGTTCCGCTTATTGTAGAACGAACCGGACTGCCTGAGTATACCTCGCCGGGACGCGAAGGGTCCACGACCGCGACAATCTGCTCTTCCGTAACCGCGTCCCCTATCCTCAGACGAAGCTCCACAATTTTACCCGCCGTAACAGGGAATATCGAAACTTCACGAACCGCCAGCACATCTCCGTTTATTATTATGCTGTTGCTTATATTGCCGAATTCCACCGGCGTTACGCGCACCGCCGGAACATTCCGCATCCCCTGATTCCCGCTCCCGCTTGGCCGAGGCGCATTTCCCGCCCGCGTGTCGGCGCCTGCCGCATTAGCGCCGCGTTCATTACGCGCGCGTTCTTCACGCGCTCCACCGTTAGACGGCGCGCCGCCCCGGGACTGCGGAGCGTTTCCTTCCCGCGCGTTAGCGCCCGCCGCCGGCCCCGATCCCCCGCCGGCAGCGTCCGGCGGGGAAGGGCGCTGAACAGAAGCGGGAATCCCGCCCTGTGTTCCATTTTGCTGTCTGGAACTTCTGCTCTTATATACCGAAAAAACAATCAGCCCAAAAAAAAGGATAATAAAAAAAGCGATAACCGCATTAGTGGGATTAAATTTACGTTTTTTCATCATTACCCCTAAAAAAGAGCTTGTCCGCGGCGATATTCAAGGCGGCGGCAAGATCGAGTATCATTGATTTGTAAGAAAGTTCCTCGCGTAAAAGCTGCTGGCGGGCCTCGGACAGGCTGTTACGCGCCGTTTCCAGTTCAAGAAATTCCACAGTCCCTTGAGAAAAACCGCGTTCCGCCATAAGGTATGCCCCTTCGGCGATTTCGGCGCGAAGTCGCGCTATCTCTATACTATTCCAAGAGTTATTGATATTTGCGCACAGTGTGCGGATGGATATTTTAGCCGAGCGCTGTATATTTTCCAAATCAAATTCCGCCTTTTCCACATTGGCGGCGGCGGATTTTATGCTTTGCCAGTCCTTTGTACCCGGCAGCCAAGATTCAACTGGAATACTGACATTTACGCTTGCGCTCAAACTGTCGCTCACAGGCGAATCCATTGAAGCGCTCCAGCTTGTAGACAGGGAAAGTGTCGGGGCGCGGGCGCTTAGTGTTTGGCGTGTTTCGGTAAGGCGCAGCCGTTCCAAATTCTGCCGCGAGTTTATAATATCGGGACGGGCGGGAAGGTAACGGGCAATCAGATATTCGCTGTCCATGTCTATGCGCTCAATCTCCAGTTCGCCTTTGTACTTAATCTGCTCATCCGGCTCAAAACCCAGCGCCGCCTGAAACTGTCCCGTCATCTCCGCCCAATTCGACAGGGCCCGGTTCATTTCAAGTTTGGCGCTCTCGGCGGATAAGCGGCTTAGGTGGTAATTCAATTCGCTCAATAAACCATTTTCAAAACGGACGCGGTCATGCTGAAACTGCCGCTCGGTCTGCGCCTGTTTTTCTTTGAGTATCGAAAGGTTATTCTGTTCGGTGATTATCGTGTAAAACTGTTTTGTAACCGCAAGTTCAAGCTGCCGCCTGCTCTGTTCGTAATCAAAAAGGCTAGTTGTATAAGCAAGGCGTATTAGTTTTACCGCGGCGGGCAGTCCCGCGTTAAGCTGCAAAGAAAGCCCCGCGTTCAGGCTCGTACTTGGGTTGTTGGCTGCGGCGGGATTCGGGTTGAGTATGCTTGTATTGTACCGTACTCCCGCCCCGGCGCTTATCGACGGGAAAAACTCCGCCCACAGGTTTTTATCCGCCGCGCGCGCGATATTAAGGTCAACGGCGCTCTTTTTTAAGTCAAAATTCCATTCTTCCGCGCGCAGCACAGCGGCATCAAGCGTAAGTGTTACGGCTTCTTCCGCTTCAACCGCGTAGGAGGCGGTCAATATCATAACTATTATGAATCGAGTGTATTTCATTAGATAATCATAAAGTCAGTTTCAAGCCTGATTCTTTCTGCCTCAAAATAGAACATATAGAACATTTTGAAACAGCCTTATATTGAAAAGGCGCGGTTTACTCCTTAGGTTACACACGCCAACTCAAGTAAAAAGTAAAAGGGAAAAAGTAAAAAAATCACGCCCCTTTTACTTCTTACTTCTTCCTTTTTATTTTTTCGATTCCCCCTATTGACTTTTTTTTTCGTTTATTTTAGAATGCTTTTATCGGGTGTTTTCCGGTATGCCGCTGTAGCTCAGTTGGTAGAGCAAAGGACTGAAAATCCTTGTGTCAAGAGTTCGATTCTCTTTGGCGGCAAATGCAGCTAATCCCCTCCCCTATCTACCCTAAAAGAAGAATGCGTTTGATTCGTTCTTGCGTTGCCGGTAGCCCGTCGGCGGGGCTTAGAAGCGCTCTCCGTAGTATACGCCGGCCCATTCCCAGCGGCCGTGAATATCGGGGTCAAGCGGGAAATATATTTTTCTAAAGTAGAAATACCATATCGGCGTAAACTGTGACCATCCCCAAGTACGCAGATACACCTCATTTGAATTGGACCCCGGGCTTAAACTATTCGCGTAATGCAGCTTACCGGAGTTACCAAAAGATGACATATTAAATTCCGTCATGCCGGAATCGTCGCTGTCCGCCTGCGCCCATGAACGCGCGAAAAAATTAACACGCGCCCGGTACTGCCAAAGCTGCCATATACTCCCGTTGTCCAAATTCTGTTTTATCGTGTCGACAAGAGCGTCAAGACTCTCAAAAGTCCAGTTTTTCGCGGAATTATTAAAATCAACCATCTGTTTAGCGTAGGCGTAAGCATCAGGGAAACCGGGAACCACAGCGGCGTAGTAACGCAAAAAATTAGTATATGCCGAAATAGCGCTCTCCCAGCCGCCAACCTGCTCATAAGTCCGCGCCAACATAAACCATGTAACACTCTCGTCGCTCTGCTCCGGGAAACGCGACAGAAGCTCCTCGTAGCACCAAATCTTTTGCTCAGGCTCATTCACAAGATTTATCAACTGCTGCAAACAGATTAAATGTATCGATTCGCCGCGCACCACAAGATCAGGATAATTTTTTACAATCAAGTTAAAGTACAGAGCGGCGACAGGAAGAGCGTCCATTTCCATATAAGCGTAAGCCGTCATAAATAAATAATAGGTGTTAAACGGATCGTCCGGATGCTTATCAACCCAGCCGGAAAGAAAATTGATAAGACGGCTATAATCGTTGATACGCTTGTATTCATTAGCAATCTCACGCACTAACGAAAAACGCGCCGCCCCCGGCTCAGACTCCTGTGCCAAAAGCGTGAACAAATTGTTCAGAATATCCTGTTCCCGCCGCGTTCCATCAGTAAAATATTTGTCAGGATATGTTTCTTCATTCAACTCGCTGCCGCACATTATAAGAGCCGCCAGCAGCAGCAACAGCCAAAACGGTGTAAGCGTCGTACAAAATTTCCGCATTGAAATCACGGCTTTTTTCCTTTATACTTCCTCTATGCAGAATAAAATGAAAAGAAAGTTTTTTGCCCGTGTAAGTTTTCGTATTGGGGTAGTTCTCTTGATTTTAGGCAGTGTCTTTCTCTTGTCCAGTTTCGCGTCAAAAACACATCTGCAAATTGTCGGCTCGTTTCTCATTATGATTATCGGTGGATTTTGTATATTACTTGCAATAAAACTAAAGCGGCAGCCGGTGTACTTGTTTTTTGCGGCTTTCTTCATACTGCTTGGACTTTTTTTGCTGTTCAAAGTAGCGGGAATAGTTCAATTAACGTTAAAACAAAGCTGGCCGCTGCTCTCTGTATTTGCCGGCGCCGCGCTGCTTCCCGCAGGCAAATACCGCTATGGAACCATACGCAGAATATACGTTATACCCTCAATCGCACTGTCGGCTTTGGGCGGGTTTCTTATGATTTTCTCGCTGAAACTGACAAATTTTTCATTCAGGGAGTTTATGCTAAATTGGTGCCCGGCAATAATTATCATGGCCGGAGTCATCCTAATTCTGCTTTCGTTTAGCGCTAACAAAGAGCGCATGTAACGCTCTCTACGGGCCATTTTGGATGAAGGATGATGGCGGCAGCCCCATGCCGCGCCTGCCGGTTTACTGTTGTGTTTTCTTGTTTCTGCTATGCTGCTCGAACGGCGCTCAAGTGCGCGAAATACCTATCAACCGGCCTCGTCTCCAAGCAAAGCCCGATCAGCCATTCCAGCAGAGCAGGCCGATGGAAAATTCCGGCGGAGTCGCCGCGGACATTCGCGCCCTTTGCGACGAAGGCTCTCTATCAGCCTTGTCAAAAACCATCGTCCTTCTGCAAGAAAACAATATCGAAGAATCGGAATTTGGCAGAATGATGGGCGCCATCGCGGTTACACTGCTGATAAAAGTGTACAAAGAGCCTGGCGGCAGTCTGCCTCGTCCGGATCCACCCCAAAATCATCCGTACAGCAAAATACTAACCGAAGCGGAACGCGGGATTTACCGCGAACCGCCGCCCACATCCAACGATTACCTTGAACACATCCTGCCGTTTATCGCGCTGCTTGATGATACGGCGCAAAGCCGGTTTGCCTCCGCCTTACCGAATTTGGAGAAAGCGCGGCAAATCAATCCAACCGGGGCGCTTGCGCCGTATTTTATGGGACTTGCCGCGGAACGCATGGACAGAATAAACAGGGCTTCGGGACTGTACGCCGAAGCGCTTGCCTTAGCGCCGGACTGCTACCCGGCGGCCTTTGGCATTGCCGGCATTTTACAGAAACAAGGAGATTACGATGAGGCAGTCAGGATAATCGGCAACATTAACGATCAATATCCGGACAACATAATCATCATGCGGCAGCTTGCCCGCGCCTACTTTTATCAGAACGACTGGACGAGCGCCAGACAGGTGATAGACGCCGCGCTGGCGATAAGGCCCCAGGACCCGGAACTGAACCTTTTGCTGGCGCAAGTGCTGTTTGAAGAGGGGCAATTCGTTCAAATGCAGACGGTTCTGGATAAATACGCGGCGGGGAACCCTGAAAACCGTGATTATACGCTGTTACGCGCGCGTTTGCAGGGGGATGGTTTTAAGAACAGAGAGAACGCCATAAACATTTTGCGCCCGTTATACAAATTAAAGCCGGATGATTTTTCAGTCGCGCTGTACTTAACAAAATTACTGCTCGAATCAAATAACGATGCGGAACAGATTGAAGGCAGAAAACTTCTAAAAAGTCTGATGCTGCCGCCCAAAAGGGGTGAAGAAATCCCACTGGATGTCGTTCTTCTTGCTTCGGAAGATGCCGTACGCCGCGCCGATTGGGACGAAGCGCGTACATATCAAGATAGAATTCTGTCGGAGCGGAGAAGCGCTTCCACGCTTGTAAGCGCCTTCAAAGTTGAGCAGGGCACGGGCGACATAAGAGCCGCGCTTGCTTTGGCGGAGGAAATAATACAAAAATATCCAAACTATGAAGAAGGAAGGATCGTGTATGCGGAAGCTCTGATCGACTCGGGCAGGCACGGAGAAGCGCAGCGTTTAATCGACGCCCGTATCGGGACGCTTGGCTCCGGCGCGTATAAAAGCCGCTACTATTACCTTCGCGGACTGCTCCGCGGCAGCTTTGACGCGGCCGTAAGTGATTTTCGTTCAAGCCTGTTTGAAAATCCCCGCAATCTTGACGCGCTAAAGGCCCTTGTAGAACTTTACGACAAACACCGAGACGAGCGCCACGTCATTTACTATCTGCGCCAGGCCCTTGCCCTTGCCCCAAAGGATCCTGATTTATTGCGGTACCAAAAAGAGTACGCCGGCAATATGTAGGGGGGGGGGGGGGATCATGTCAAATATGAAAATAATTATAAGCGCAAGCAGAAGAACAGATATACCGGCATACTATTCTGATTGGCTTTTGAATCGAATCAATGAAAAATTTGTACTTGTACAGAATCCGTTTAACGCGCGTCAAATACGCGGAATAAAATTATCTCCAGCCGATCTTGACTGTATTGTATTTTGGAGTAAAAACCCGGATCCAATGATAAATAAACTGAATGCCCTTAAAGATTATGCGTATTATTTCCAATTTACGCTTAACACATATTCATCAGATGTAGAAACTAATTTGCCGTCAAAAATAAAATTAATAGAAACATTTATAAAACTGTCCGATAAAATAGGCCCCGAAAAAGTTATATGGCGTTATGATCCAATTCTGCTTAATGATATATATACTATTAACTATCATACTGACAATTTTGGAGAAATAGCTGTTAAATTACACAAATATACCGAAAAAGTAATTTTTAGTTTTATTGATTTTTATAAAAAAATAGAAAGCAATATAAAAGCGCTCAATATTAAAGCCGCCGATATTGATAATAAAAACAAAATTGCCGAAAATCTGTCAACGATTGCTAAATCAAATAATTTATTGATAGAAACATGCGCCGAAGATATTGACTTGTCAAAATACGGCATCTCGCGCGCCCGCTGTATAGACGACAGGCTAATATCAAGAATAACAGGGCGCGTCATTAAAGCAGGCAAAGACAAGAATCAGCGCCTTGAATGCGGCTGCGCCGCTAGTGTTGATATCGGAGCATATAATTCTTGTCAAAACGGATGTGTATACTGTTACGCGAATTATAGTCAAGGTGTTGTGACAAAAAATATGCGCGAACATGATGTATTCTCGCCTTCATTGATAGCATCGCCTTCATTTATGGCATCGCCTTAATCAACAGGCAAAATTATACCGGCGGTGACGGGGCGGCTGAGTTTAATTATGTCCGGGATTCAGACTGACTTTTTTTATCGCAAACTCTACCGCGTCTTTTATGCTTTTTACGTAGACTTCATCATTAACCGCGGCTTCGGCGGTGTAAAGCTCACCTAGTAATGAACAGCGGTAAAGCGGTTTAACAGAATTAAGCGTTATGGCCGCCATATCAACAACACAATCGTTGCATTTGCAAATATAATCCGTATATTCATCAAGCCGGCGGCCTAACTCCTCCAGCACAAGTTTTTCTGTTATATTTGAAAGATTTTCAAAATTATAAGTTTCAACCCCCATGCCGTCTCCTTGTTTTCGTTTTAACGATTAGCGGATTATAACCCGGCGCGGGAAACGACTGTATCCCGCGCATTTTCATAAATACTTGCTGCGGTTAATACTCGTTTTTACCGCCGCTTCTGCCGCGTGTCTTTTTTACCAGTTTGCGGCGTAAAGCCTTGTTTTTTCTATTTAGAATAGTCGAAGGTTTTTCGTAATATTCCCGTTTTTTAAATTCCCGAATGATGCCTTCTTTCTCGACCATGCGCTTAAACCGCTTAATGGCCTTTTCTAACGGTTCGCTGTCATCAACAACAATATTTGCCAAGTAAAAATCACCTCCTTTCCGTAAGGGTCAATATTTTATAAATATAGCATGAACTCTAAAATAAGGTCAACTGCTCAACGCGAAGCCCGCCAGCGCCCACCAGTGGGTTCTCATGCGCTCCGCGCCGGCATACCCGCCAGCAAGTTTCGGACTCTGCCTTCAGGTCCGCGATAGCGCTTGGCATACGCGGCTGACAGCCTTATCATTCCTTGTTCCTTTTTAATTTTTCCCAATTTCGCCAAACCCAAGAAAATTCCCAGCATATGAATCCCAAGCCGTTTGACTGATATTCGTAGTGTCAACTGCCGTATTTTGCGATACATGCCCCTCAAGAGTAACAATAGACGTAACATTCCCTTTGTCATCGTGCTGTACATCAACTACAGTGGCCACATGACCAATCCAGCCTGTTCCTCCGTTACTGCCCGGTCCCGCCCAAACAGCGACAGATCCAACTTCAACATCAGGGGAATTAAAAGATTTATTTTCATAAAAGGTTATATTATTTGTATTTTCAGGGAAAAAATCCGATGACTGTATTTGTGGCGTGGATGTAATATTTACTCCGTCGTGCTGAAGCTGGGTTGTAGCGGTCGTATTTCCTGTTGCAGCCATACCTTGGCCATACATATAAGTTGCAACATCTGCGCAATCATAACCGTCAGGTATGCCCATTTTATTGCTTCCGTAATCATATTGTGAATATTCACTAACAGCCTCTTTATACGCGCTTCTCGCTTCTTCCGACATATTTCGCGGAGCCAGCCCCCAGGGATCAGCCCAGTTGACCGGATCATTATTGACATAGGCGAACCAGTTGCTCCCGTCCCTGACCGGATCGACGGTAGTAAACCGCGCCGTCTCCGGCTGGTAGTCGCGATAACCGTAGTTATATAAGCCCGTTACCGTATCGTAAGGCTTGCCGGTGTATCCGAAGTTCACGCCGTTGCTGAAGTCCCCATTGTACGGCTTGCCGAAAGCGTCGTACTCGTACCTTTCCTCAAGCTGTCCCAACTCGTTGGAGACACCTCGGACGCTGCCCAGCACATCCTTGCCAAGGTACGCCGTCCCGCCGCGGGTGTTCGTCCCCGCGCTCCGGCTTACCGCCACCGCTTCCCCGTTCCCATACATGGTCGCGCCGGTTCCGGCGTACCGCGCCGTTACCGCCATGTAGGCGTCTCCGTCAATCCGCTGCGTCCTTACCCCGGATGCCTCTTAGCTCCCCAGCCACCTGTAGCGCGTCCCTACAGCCCCCGTGGTTTCCTGGTACTCTACCCCGCTGCTGAACTTCGTCGTAAATGTCCCGTCCCGGAACGCCGCGCCTTCCCGTACCGCCTCGAAAGTAAAGCCGTCGTACAGCGTCCTCACAGAGTCCCCGCCCTCGTCCCGTACTGCCGTACGCCGTCCGAAGGCGTCGTAGGCGTAGGAACTGGCGGTCCGCGTCCGCCCTACATGGTCAGTTACGCTTGACCATGTCATTCGGTTCGCACCGTTGTACCGGTACTCCGCCTCGCGGCGCAGTTCGCCGCTATATTTCAATATTGCACGCATGGTTACTCTTTGATAAAAACTCTACAAAAGATTGCAATTTTCTTATGCTTTTCTTTCTAAACGTGTTCATTATTACCAGTTCTCTCCCAAAGTGACATGGTGCCGGACATCTTTGCGGTACCATCATTTTTTCTTTTTTCGCTCTGTTTTCTTGTTAATAATATTAATAATTATTAGCTCTTCGTTGCCTTTTAATAAAATGAAGTATGGAATTACTTCGCATATACTGTTTATATTTCGAATTGTCGCAATTGTCAAGCCGACAAAACAAATAAGCAGAATGCCCTTACCAACCGCTATTTTTATTTCATGCGTAATTTTTTTACTCGTTTTTGCAGCGCGCTCTTCAATAAATAACATCAAAAAGAATAGCGTTCCAGAAACAGTACAGAATACTAACTCTGTAATATCTACAAAATCCGAGCACATTAAATATATACTACAGAGAATCGCAGAAATAACGATGTTAACACTAAAAGCAAGGAGAAAATTCATTTTTTACCTACAGAAACATGTATACCAAATGCTCTTATATCTATGCCAAATTCACCGTTGTTGTTTGTAAATTGAAAGCCAATCCCGTTTGACAGGCCAATACCGCCATACCATCCCGAATCATGCTCGTAGTTTAAATTTAGTTCTCCATAAGCCGCAGATGCGCCAATCTGAACACCAATGTTTGTCAAGCCAGGTATTACACTTCCTGTATTTGAAAAACCCAGATTAGCTGATGCTGTTAACCCGTTTACTTCAAACGAAAATGTTCCAATTGGAGTAGTTTGCGTTAACTCATATGAGAGTCCGCTAACTTTTCCACCTATAGCTGATGAACCAACATTATTTACAAAATCGAATTCGTATTCACCTGCTTTTACGGTAGCTGAGAGTCCGTTAATGTTCGGCGATTCCATGGAAAAAGATACTAATGCATTATTTATCTTATCACTCGCTGTCAATCCCAACGGGTCAGTGTAATTCACCGGATCGTTGTTCACATAGGCGAACCAGTTCGCCCCGTCCCTGACCGGATCGACGGTGGTAAACCGCGCTACCTCCGGCTGGTAGTCCCTGTAGCCGTAGTTGTATAGCCCGGTTACCGTGTCGTAAGGTTTCCCTGTGTAGCCGAGATTCACGCCGTTGCTGAAATCCCCCTTGTACGACTTTCCGAAGGCATCGTACTCGTACCTTTCCTCAATCTGTCCCCACTCGTTGGAGACACCGCGCACGCTACCCAGCACATCCTTGCCCAGGTACGCCGTCCCCCCGCGGGTGTTCACTCCCGCGCTCCGGCTTACCGCCACCGCTTCCCCGTTGCCGTACAGGGTCGCGCCGGTTCCGGCGTACCGAGCTGTTACCGCGGCGTAGGCGTCGCCCTCGATCCGTTGTGTTCTTACCCCGGATGCTTCTTCGCCACCTAGCCACCTGTAGCGCGTCCCTACAGCCCCCGTGGTTTCCTGGTACTCTACCCCGCTGCTGAACTTCGTCGTAAATGTCCCGTCCCTGAACATTGCCCCTTCCCGTACCGCCTCGAAAGTAAAGCCGTCGTACAGCGTCCTCACAGATTCCCCGCCCTCGTCCCGTACTGCCGTCCTCCGCCCGAAAGCGTCGTAGGCGTAGGAACTGGCGGTTCGCGTTCGCCCTACATGGTCAGTTACGCTCGACCATGTCATCCGGTTCGCACCGCTGTACCGGTACTCAGCCTCGCGGCGTAATCCTTTTTCGCTTAGCAGGTTCCCGTCCCTGTCATACGTATACGCGATATCGCCTTTCCTCGCCATCCGGTTCTCCGCGTCGTAACTGTAGGCTATTGTCCCCCACGGCGTAGTCTTAGCCGCCCGGTTCCCGTTAGCGTCATAAGCGTACGTCTCCCGCCAGAGTATCTGGTTGTACGCCACGAGCGGCCCCCGGTCGTACGTGTAATGGTTCAGGAATTTCATCCCAATTTTTTTAGGATTGTTCACACATGAATTTATGATTTGGTCCTGAGCTAATAACCCCTGAATCAGACATAAACAGCATCCATTCTTTAACATCATCCAAATTACTTATATATGTGTATATTCTGTATCCATTGCTAAGCGCTATATCCAATTCGCCTAAATCATTAAATGTAATACTCTCAAGTT
>JAISCO010000376.1 GCA_031265535.1 Spirochaetaceae bacterium
AAATTTTCAGAAAAATATGCCTTCTAAAAAAGCGGTAAAAACCTTCAAAATTCGTCAAATTTTCCATGAATTTGACAAAAATTGGTGATTTTTTAGCTCCAACCCGGCTGAATAGTTACGATTTTTCAAAATAAACCTTGATAAGAAGAATCATTTTGAATATTATTGACTATAAGGAGTACATTATGGGTAAAACTATAACTTTACGTGTCGATGATAATATTTATAATACTCTTAAACGAGCCGCAGATGGAGACAGACGAACAATTTCTAACTTTATTGAATATGCAGCGATTAATTATATATTTAATAATAATATTGTTGATGATAATGAAATGGAAGAAATTATGGTTTTTGAGAAAGATATAAAAAAGGGAATGGAGGATATAAAAAAAGGCCGGTATAAAATAATTGGATAAATATAAAATAGCCGAAACTGAAACATTCTCAAGGAAAATAAATACAAAAAAATACAGCCATCTGTATAAGAAAATATTTGAGGACGTATATCCAGTTCTTAGAAATAATCCATTTTTTGGCGCAAATATTAAAAAATTAAAAGGAGAATACAAAGAGACTTATCGATTTAGAATTGGCGATTATAGATTATTCTATAAAGTCGATGAAAAAGAATTTATTATTTTTGCAGTTAATATTGAAAATAGAAAAGATACATATAAATAGGGACCGGAACTTCGCATAACTCGGCAGTTTTGCTGCCGCGGACTGTCTACGCGCCACGGCCGGCAGCCCTATCGTAAAACGCGCTCAATAATGAGGAATGAGGAATTAACAATGAGCAATGAGAGCAGTCGCGTATGCCAACCGCCGTTTTCGGACTGAAGGCACGAAGTAAAGGACACTCGCGGTATGCCGGCGCGGAGCGCATAATAACCCCGCTGGCGGGCGCGTATGCCAAACACCTTTTGCGGTATGCCGGCGCGGAGGCATGTAACCCCGCTGGCGGGCGCTTTGGGTATGTCGGCGCGGAGCGCATAATAACCTCGCTGGCGGGCGCGTATGCCAAACGCCTTTTTCGGACTGAAGGCACGAAGTAAAGGACACTCGCGGTATGTCGGCGCGGAGCGCATGTGCCTCCATGGCAAATGGTTGACGAAAAACATGAATTATGCGATTATTACATAATTAGCAGCTGTAAATTCTATGACTTCATGGTTAAAGCGGAAATTATGTTTGATCAAAAAACTTTTAAAGAAACTTTGCTGGAAAGCGTAAAAAACCTTGTGGACTCTAATGTAATCATCGGACAATCTATAATTTCTGGCGATATAACCGTAATACCGGTATTTAAGGCGTCTATCGGCGTGGTGGAGGGGGGCAGCATACCTTCCCGATCATCGCTTGGCGGGGGCGCGGCAGGAATTTCCGTAACGCCGGTAACTTTTATTGTAATCGAAAACAACATGGTAAAAATACTTTCCGCCGGAGACACTTCAACGGTTGAACGCGTGATTGAAGCTGTTCCGGGGCTGATAGATAAGATAGCCGCGTTGCTTTCTCCTGAAAACAGCAAAGACAAGCCGGCCGACGAGCAAGCGTCCAAAAATGCGTCTTGAGTTTAAAACAAGATGCCGCCGCTTCTGGGCTTGTCTTTTCAAAGCTCCAGTTTTGAAACAGTTTCATTTAAAAATATTTAGTGCGCCTGCTCAGCTCATTTGTTCAAGCCTCTATCGTATAAGCGGGTTAATTTACAGAGAGAAGGCATTAACGCTTCGCGTTACTGTAGGAGAAGACATTAACGCTCCGTGTTAAGTTCAACGTTATAGGCGGCGATTCCGCCGCCTTAAATAGGAGAGGCATTAACGCTTCGCGTTACTGTTCGATTCGTTACAGGCGGCGATTCCGCCGCCCTAAATAGAGGAGATTATGGGAAATTCAAATTACACGATTAATTTTAAGATTGAAGGCGGCGATCCTGTATCTGTTACAGGGTATTCAACAGAGTCTGTGCTCGACATTGCCAAACGGGCAGGCGTTGTAATAGACGCGCCGTGCGGCGGTAACGGCACCTGCGGTAAATGCCGGATAAAATTGCTGTCCGGTGAAGTTTTAGGCGAACAGTCCGCGCATATAACGGAACTTGACGCCTCGGAAGGCTGGCGTTTGGCGTGTGGGATAAAACCCGCCTCAAATCTGGAACTATTCCTGCCTGCTTCAGCACAGGCTTTTCAGAGCCGTATACGGGTAACAGACTTTTCCGGCGTCCGCGAAAAGGCGGCGTTTGACGATCTTAGAGCGTCGCTTAAAGCACTTGGTTTTGAAGGCGATTGCGGTATTGAAAAAGTTTCTGTCGAAGTAAGCGAGCCTTCGCTCGAAGACGCGGCGGCGGACCGAGAGCGTGTGGAAGCCGCGCTTGTTGGAAAATTGGGCGTATCCGGCGTAAAATTCAGCCTTTTTGCGCTGCGCCGCCTGCCTTATGCCCTTCGTAACGGCGGTTTTAAACTTACTCTTGTGCTGCGCCGCGATGCGGACTCAGACACAATTACCGTGCTTGACGCGCTGCCTGAGGATGCTTCAAGTAACTGTCCGCTCCACGGACTTGCGATAGACATAGGAACCACGACAGTTTCCATGCTGCTGGTAAACCTTGAAACAGGCGATCCTGTTACCGCGGCTTCCGGCGGAAACGCGCAGATACGCTACGGCGCGGATGTTATAAACCGCATCATTGAAAGCGCGAAACCGGGCGGTTTGGAGCGGCTTCGCAAAGCTATAACTAACGAATGCCTTACACCTCTGGTACGGCGTATATGCGTTACAGCCGGTATAGAACCTGAACAGATTTACCGTGTCGCGGTTGCGGGCAACACAACTATGACGCACTTTGCCGTGGGGGCGCCGGGTGAGTTTATACGTCTTGAACCGTACATCCCGGTTTTCTTCAAAACAGACGCTCTGTCCGCGCACGCGCTGGAATTCCCTGTGAACCCGGGCGCACAGGCATTGTTTGCGCCGTCTATCGGCTCTTATGTGGGCGGCGATATTACGGCGGGCGTCTTTGCGTCAATGATATACGACAAAGATACGCTTTCCCTATTTGTAGACCTGGGTACAAATGGAGAGCTTGTGTTCGGCGGTAAAGAATTCCTGATGTCCTGTGCCTGCTCCGCCGGTCCCGCTTTTGAGGGCGGCGAAATAAGCTGCGGTATGCGCGCCACAAACGGGGCGATAGAAGCCTGTTCGATAGACAAAGGTACAGAAGAGCCTTCGCTGAGCATCATTGGCGGTGAAGGTGAGAAGGCGGCCGGGCTTTGCGGGTCGGGGCTAATCGACATAATAGGCGAACTTTTCCGGTGCGGAATAATCAACGCCAAGGGGAAATTCAATGTGGAAGGAAAGCGCGTCGTAAAGGACGAGTACGGTGGACACGCTTATATCGTGGTTCACGCCGCGGACAGCGCAACCGGAAGCGATATTATGATTTCGGAGGTTGACATCGACAACTTTATACGCGCAAAGGGAGCGATTTTCTCGGCGATACGCACGATGCTTGCCAGCGTCGATATGCCGCAGGAGGCGATAGACGATGTGTATGTCGCGGGAGGCATAGGGAGCGGAATCGACATTGGACACGCGATCCTTATCGGGATGTTCCCTAATCTTCCCATTGAAAAGTTCCACTACATAGGCAACACCTCACTTTCCGGCGCGTACGCCATGCTTACTTCGAATAAGGCTGTCAAACAGGTAAACGAATGCGCCAACTCGATGACCTATCTTGAACTTTCTTCACATCCGTCCTACATGGACGAATTCGTCGCCGCCTGTTTCCTGCCGCACACAGACGCAAGTTTGTTCAGTTAGCGAAGCCGTTTTTACAAGAACAAGCCCGCCGGTTAGTTATAACCGGCGGGCTTAAAAGCATAGGCTTGCACAACAATTCGTTAGCTTCAATTTAAAGTGTGTACCCCCTCACCCCAGAATAGAAAAATGAGCCGCGAAATAATAATGAACAATTAGAAATTAGCAATTAACAATTAGCAATGGAGGCTGTTTCAAAACTTCAGTTTTGGAACATCAACCTTAGATTTAATGGAAAAAGCGGGCCGGACTTTAGTCCGATTAGACCGCTTTTTCCAAGAGCTTGTTCCAAAACCATGCGCTG
>JAISCO010000424.1 GCA_031265535.1 Spirochaetaceae bacterium
GGCTATGGGTGACAGGAAACGGAACGGCATATTCTCGTTTACGCTCGCCTGCTGGTCGGTAGCTACGACAAGTTTCCTGTCAAAAATGCCTGAAACATCGTTTTTCTTGCTGGTAAACAGGGTATCCGACAGCGTGTTGATGACAACTTCCGTGTCATTGCCGTAACTGGAACCGCTGACGGCGTTATAGAGCGAGAGAAAGGCATCTTTGTTGCTGAACAGGGAACGGAACAGGCTGTCTTTGTATATGCCGGACATGAAAACAGTATGCGGAAAGCTACCGGAAAAAACAAGGGCGGCTGTCGAGTGAGGAGTGAACAATTAGCAATTATCAATTAACAATGAGCAGTTAGGAGTGACAATAAGGAAAAAGTAAGAAGGAATGAGTAGCAGTGAGCAATTATCAATGCGGGTAGCCGCGTATGCAAAACGCGGTTTTCGTACCTGACGGCACGAAGTGAAGGTTGCTTTAGGTATGTTAGCGCGGAGCGCATGTAAACCCGCTGGCGGGGTTGACCATGGGTTTTATTTTTAATATGCTTTACATATAGAACAATAATCACCTTGGAGGTTTTTATGAAAGTAGCCATTAATGGTTTTGGGCGCATAGGGCGTCTCGTGTTTCAAGCGCTTGTTGGACAAGGCTTGCTTGGAAAAGATAAAATAGATGTAGCGGCAGTCGTTGATATTTCAACCGACGCGAAATATTTTGCCTATCAACTTAAATACGATTCAACACAGGGTAAAA
Source organism: Spirochaetaceae bacterium (assembly GCA_031265535.1). Classification (GTDB taxonomy): domain Bacteria; phylum Spirochaetota; class Spirochaetia; order Treponematales; family Breznakiellaceae; genus JAIRMY01. The sequence continues at coordinate 749 of JAISCO010000424.1, forward strand.
TGAATGCCGATATCAGCACAAAAGGTGATGATATTCTTATTGTAAACGGACATGAGATTAAATGTATTTCCGGCAAGGGGCTTACTCCCGCGCAGCTTCCGTGGAAGGACTTGGGAATAGAATATGTGATTGAATCTACCGGTATTTACGCTAACGAGAAAGCGCACGGACACATAGACGCGGGCGCCAAAAAGGTTATCATCACCGCGCCGGCAAAATCCACTGATTCGACAAAACCGGTAAAGACCTTTGTTATGGGCGTGAATCAGGATGAATACAAAGCATCGGAACATCATGTTATTTCAAACGCAAGCTGCACAACAAATTGTCTTGCGCCGGTGGTTCATGTAATCTTAAAAGAAGGCATCGGCATTGAAACCGGCCTTATGACAACGATTCACTCGTATACGGCTACGCAAAAAACTGTTGACGGCCCCTCGAACAAGGATTGGCGCGGCGGCAGGGCGGCGGCTATCAACATTATCCCCTCGACCACCGGAGCGGCCAAAGCTGTGGGCGAAGTTCTTCCCTCTACAAAGGGTAAGCTGACCGGCATGAGCTTCCGTGTCCCGACGCCGACCGGCTCTGTTGTAGACCTGACATTCCGCGCCGCGAAGGATACATCCATTGAAGAGATTGATAAAAAGCTAAAAGACGCCTCAAAAAGCTATATGAAAGGCGTGCTCGACTTCTCTGACGAAGAAATTGTATCTACCGATATTATCCATAACTTCCATTCTTCAATATATGACAGCCTTGCGACACTTCAAAATAATCTGCCCGGTGAAAAGCGCTTTTTCAAAGTTGTTTCCTGGTACGACAATGAGTGGGGTTATTCCAACCGCGTGGTAGATTTACTAAAGTACATCGGCAGCAAGTAGTATTGGTTAAAACATGGTCAACTCCCGTCCGGGAGGAGACAAGACGCAATGAGCCGTGCGCTTTATGCGGCGGCAGCGCCTTTACGCCGTATCTGTGTTGTGAAGGTTTTGCCTATGTCCGCTGTAAGCGTTGCTCACTTGCGCAGATAAACCCCCAGCCCGATGAAGCGGCGATAAAAGCCCGTTATAGCGGCATAAATTACCTTGAATATGAGCTTGCCAATGAAGAAGCCTTTTTGAAACTGGGATTGCTTTCGTTGGCGGACGCTGATTTTTACCGGTTTGAGAGCAGTCTGCCCGCTGCCGGGCGGCGTGTTCTTGATATTGGATGCGCGACAGGGGCGCTTTTGGCATATTTGGCGGGGCGCGGCTGGCAGGCGGAGGGCGTTGAAATCAACGCGGCGCAGGCTGAATATGCGCGGTTTGTTCGTGGTTTAGACGTGCGCCAACTGTTGCTGGAAGAAAACGCGCTTGAAAGCGGCGCGTATTCGCTTATAATAGCGTCTCACCTGATTGAACATCTGCGCCGTCCCCGCGTATTTCTTTCGGAAGTCCGCCGCCTTCTTTCCCCGGACGGCCGTTTATTCCTTACAACGCCTAACTGCGACGGTTTTCAGGCACGCCTGTTCAAAGGCCATTGGCGCTCCGCGATTTTTGATCATCTGTACCTGTTTTCTGTTAAAACTCTTTCCCAAATGCTTGAACAGGAAGGCTTTTGTATCGAGAAAACAGTTACTTGGGGAGGTTTAGCCGCCGGAACCGCGCCGCGCCCGGTTAAAATGGTTTTTGACAAACTGGCAAAACGTTTCGGCTTTGGCGACGTTATGCTGATTCGGGCAGGCGTATCTTTGCCAAAAAGCTAAGTTCCATTGCTCATTTTTCCCTTTTCCTTTTCCCTCTTTGCGGGGGGCCATCAGTGTCGCGCTGATTTTCGTTTTGAAATCGGAATTGCTAAATCCCCCCCCCCCCCCATGTTTAATCGTAACCGTTCACGGGTATTAGGCTTGATGTATGAGACGAGGGAGTGTACCCATACCAAAATAAGCGGACAAAGATTCTTTGAGATATTTCATCACCGATATTTCTTGCATACCACAGGTTGTTGATACATTCCAAAACCGCTCATGCCACTGGTTCCCCACTACACCGCGGTTCCCCTGCGTCACTGCCCGGTCCATGTCAAGTCCTAAAATAGGTTGACAGATTTTTACGCAACCCTACGGTGCATTTTTTCGGGCGTCTCATAATTGAGGGACAGATGGGGCCGTTTTGTGTTGTATAAAAGCACCGCCTCA
>JAISCO010000358.1 GCA_031265535.1 Spirochaetaceae bacterium
AGAGTGGAGCATATTTACCGAGCAGGGCCTTTGTCGGCACGAAGGAGTAAGAGAAGGGTAATGAATGAAAAAGTAGGATAATGGCTATTTTCTGGTTGACTCTTTATAGGAGCAATGAATAATGAGCAATTAACAATGAAGGAAGAAGGAAAAGGTAAAAAGGAAGAGGGGAGGACAATGAACAATGAGGAGGAGGGGGGAACAAATAAGAAGGAAAAGGTAAAAAGGAAGAGGTAACAGAGGTAACAGCGTAACAAAAACCATAGGGTTTTTGTTACGCATTTGGACTATACAGCCGCTTCTATCGCCTTTTGAAAAACGTCGGCGCCTACACGGTCAATCAATTTGCCAAGCCGTTCTCCTTTTGCCGCGTTGTTTTCAAAAAAGCGCACCGTACACGCGATTACGCTTAATACCTGCTCTTTTTTTGCGAGAACCGGCAAAAAAGGCTTGCCTATACGCGGTTCATGACCAAAACAGCCTCCAAAATAAAATTGGTAACCGTGCCCTACTCCCCTGACGCCTATGTCGTTTGCTTCCACTCTGGCGCAGTTGTTCTTACATCCGGTAACGGCGATTTTTAATTTTGCGGGAAGCTCGCGCCCAAAATATATGTCGTGAATTTCTTTTGCAAGAGCGCCGGTTTCTATTTGACCAAACTTACAAACCGCCGCGCCAAGACAGGATACTACGGTTCTGACCCTTGGCCCCCCGATGAAGGTTTTGATGCCGGCGTCCGACAGCAGTTTCTGAACAGCCTCCACGTTTTCCGCCGGGATATCCGGTATTTCTATTTGCTGACGGGTTGTAAAATGAAGCCGCCCGCCGCCGTAATTATCGGCGATTTCCACTGCTTTTTTCAGATAGCCGGTATCCGCCGTTCCGCCGGACATACAAAGCCGCAAAGAGAATTTATCCTTTTGCGCTTGCTGAAAGAACCCTTTTGATTTTAATATAGCCGCGTCAATTTCCATTTTTTACCTCAATTTATAACAGGATAGGCCATTTTAATCCATCTAATTTCAATAGTAAAGCAGCCATTTGCCATGGAGGCACATGCGCTACGCGCCGGCATACCCAAAGCGGGCTTTACTCCGTGCATTAGGGTCCGACAACGGCGATTGGCATACGCGGTTGTTGGCGGCCTTTGGCCCGCCCAACCCACCAGCAGCAGTTTTACTTTTAGCGCTAAAAGTAAAACTGCTGAGTCAAATGAAATTTCACTTGAATTTCATTAATAATTGTGTTATCATGATGATAAATCTTTAATTAGAGAGGTATATTATGGCTTACAAAGTAACGGACGAGTGCGTTAATTGCGGCACCTGCGAAGAAGATTGTCCATCGGAAGCTATTTCTGAAAAGGATGGAATCCGTTGGATTGATCCCGACAAATGCGCCGATTGCGGTACTTGTGTTGATTCCTGTCCAACAGAAGCAATCAAAGAAGTATAACCGGCACAGTCACCACAAAGAAGGGCCGGGACGCGAGTTCCGGCTTTTTATGCGCACAATTTCAAAAATCCAATTTATTATCATTTTAATTCAGTTTTTTGTTCCTGTTGTTTTTGGGCAAGAAGTCAGCGCCGCGTTACCGTCTATTAAGACGCTCGATATACGCGATGTTACATTTAAGCAGTTTTTAGATGATGTTGAACAGGGGCGTAAAGCGGTACGCTCCCCCAATACCGCAGGTACCGGCGCAGGCGGCGCGAAAAATATAGCGCGGCTGCTGACGCTTTACTCGTACACGACAAATGGAGAAGATGATTTATTTAAACTCGCGGCACGGTGCAACATTCCTTATGACGCAATAAGCACATTAAACCATTTATCCCATGTGCCGGATTTTAATGGCAATACGCTCATACTGCCTTCAGTACCCGGGATCTTTATATCAGAGAAACCTGAAAGCGATCTTGAACATTTGATAATGTCAAGCAGAGCCGCTGAAACAGGAATTCCAATCGTCATAAACCTGCCTGATGGTAAACATCATTTTCGTTTTATTCCGGGGGATAATTTTAGCCCCAATGAACGCGCTTTTTTTCTTAACCCGGGATTATTTCACTTCCCATTGCGGAAATTCACACTGACAAGCGCTTTTGGGCAGAGGATAAGCCCTATCAGCGGGCGAAATTCCAAGCATAATGGTCTTGATCTCGCGGCTCCCTCTGGAACGGAAGTTTACGCTGCCCGCGGCGGCACCGTCATTGAAATCGCCGAAAATTCTGTCTATGGAAAATATGTCGTTATTCAACATGACGACGGCTGGACAAGTTTGTATGGCCATCTATCGCGCGTGGATACCGTCTTGCGAAATCAAGTAAAAGCGGGTACGCTTATAGGGCGTGTTGGTTCAACAGGTTTATCTACAGGCCCGCATCTTCATTTTGAATTACGTCAAAACGGCAAAGCTCAAGACCCATCCAGATTATTAGGCAGGTCAGGAAATAAATGAATAATATCAGAACTTATCTCCGCGATTGTTTTATTTTCTTTTTATTCCTTTCGAATTCGGTGATTTATGCCGAATCCTTCCGCGTTCTTGTAAAAGATAGAATCCAGCTTAATGATGACTCGGCTGCCGGAGTTTCAGTTTCGCTCGCGTACAATGATTCTGTTCTGATTTTTTTACCGCAGGATGTACGCTTTATTCGCGGTATTGAATTGGAACTAACCGCACCACAGGCATGGCTTGCCTATGACGGCGGCATTTCGTTTGGGCTTTACTCCAATCTGGATAGGATCCCGGGGGCGCTTCCCACCGATATTGAATGTACACCTCTGTTCTTTGAACAAGTCCCTGACAAAATACAAACAATTTATCAGATACCTCTGCGCGCGCAGCACGGATTACGCGGTACGCCATATTTAACGCTGCTCAAAACTCCGGCATTGCCGGAAAATTTCCCTCTCCTTTTAAGATTGATGCCTTCCGCAAAAAACTGGAATAAAGAATTGGAGACTGTACGCTTTCAACTAAATGTAAAACCGGTTTTTAGTGACGAAGGCATTCTTACCGTGAACATACAGCCGCCTGAATTTTTTCCAAACGGCACCTATGTATTACTCATAGATGAGCAGGTAATTAATAAGCTAAGCGCGGAAATTTTTATTAAGGAAGGTGAGCATAGCCTAACATTACTTTCACCGGATTATCGCGCCGAAAAGCGCCGCTTTGTGATAGAGCGCGGTAAGACGCTTAATCTCTCTGTTCCCCTGCATGACCTTACACCGCTTATTATTTTTGAAGCGCCTGAACAAGCCCGCATTTTCATTGACAATATACCTATCATACGTACAGAAACACCGTTTGCGGTCGAGCCCGGACTGCACGATATCCGCATACAGGTAAGCGATTACACTATCGTAAAAACTGCCGCCATAGAGAAGGGAAAAACATACCGCATATCCATAATCATGGATATGCGGATTACGGAAGAATGAATCCCTTTGAGCTTCGATCGGGCAAGGAATAACGCTATCCTATTTTTTGCGGGATGTAGAAATGACTGCCTGCGAAAGTGATGAAGTTATCGCGCTTAAAGCGGAACGTACACGCTGACTCGTATCTATAGCATCACGATAACGGCTTTCATTTTGCGCAATTACAGCTTGACCGGCATCGCTCTGCGCGACGGCAAAATCCTGATCCAACTGCGCTATGTTTACGCCGGCAGGATTGGAGCGCCGGGCGTTATCCAATGTTTGGGTTGTTTCGGTTATCGCGTTTTGCATGACGGCTACAGCGTTTTCAGCCTCCCCCTTAATGCGGAGCACCGCTTCGCGGCTGTCGCTTATAGCTTTTTCGGCAAGGGTTTGCGCGTCGCCGGCCAGCCGCTTTGCGGCATCGTAGCGTTTTGCTTCGGCTTCCGCCTGCATCTGGGCCAGAGCTTCACGGGCGCGAAGAAGAGAATTAGCCGCATAATTAACCACGTCAGGATCGTTTTCCGCCCTGCTAACCGCCGCTATCGCGTTATTCATCTCCTCGACCGGAGGTTTAGCACAGCCTGCCAAACCCGCCGACGCTATGATGAGCGCAAAAATCACATATCGAAACTTTGTCATTCTTAACTCCTACTTTAGGCGGCGGAATCGCCGTCCATATTAAATCGAACATCAACGCAAAGCGTTGATGATAACTCCTACTTTAGGCGGCGGAATCGCCGCCTGTATTTAATCGAATTTTAAGAAACTAATCAAGTATACAAAAACTTACGGAATATGTCAAATAGCCCCCAGGGATTGGGCAGCAGTTTTACTTTTAGTGCTAAAAGTAAAACTGCCGCCTGACTGCTGTCTTGTCCGCTATCCACTGTTAATGGGTGGGGGGTAGTGGAATAGACCGGAATGGAGCGCAGCGGAATGA
>JAISCO010000017.1 GCA_031265535.1 Spirochaetaceae bacterium
GCGGTGATGCGGACACTTTCTGTCGGGCAGCAGCAAATGGTAGAGATTGCCAAGGCACTGCTTGCGGATGTCAAGCTGCTCATCATGGACGAGCCCACGGCCGCGCTGTCTCCCGCCGAGACGAGGGTGCTATTTTCCGTGATTGAGCGGCTAAAGAAGGACGGCGTTTCGATCATTTATATCTCCCACCGCATGGAAGAAATCTTTGAGATTTGCGACCGTATAACTGTTCTGCGGGACGGCTGCTACATTGCGACAAAAGGGATAAACGAGACGGACATGGCCGGTCTGGTGCGCTTGATGATAGGCCGCGACATAGGGGAATGGTTTCCCAAACGCGAGGCGCGTATAGGCCCCGTGCTGTTTGAGGCGCGGGGGCTAAGCAAGAAAGGCGTCTTTGACAACGTATCGTTTTCCGTACATTCCGGCGAAGTTCTGGGAGTTGCCGGCTTGATGGGCGCGGGACGCACCGAGATTATGAAAGCCGTCTTCGGCAGCCTTTTGTACGAGCATGGGACATTGATGATTGGCGGGAAAACCGCCCGCGTCAAGTCTCCGCTTGACGCGATAAAGCTGGGCATGGGCTTTATTACAGAGGATCGCAAGATTGAGGGGCTGATGCTGAACGACGGCATCGACAAGAATATATCGCTAAACAACCTAAAACGCATTTCAGACGCGGGCGTCCTTAACAAAACAAAAGAAGATAAGCTGATAGATGAGGCTATCCACAAACTGCTGATTAAGTGTTCAAGCAAGAAGCAGTTGTGTTCAGAGTTGAGCGGCGGAAATCAACAAAAAGTTGTATTCGCAAAGTGGATGTATACAAGCCCCCGGTTTTTGATACTGGACGAGCCGACCCGCGGCGTCGATGTGGGAGCTAAAAAAGAAATCTACTCAATAATAAACGAGCTTGCGGAAAACGGCGTGGCGGTCGTGTTTATATCGTCGGATTTGCCGGAAGTTTTGGGCATGAGCGACAGGATTATGGCGATACACGAGGGGCGTGTCGGCGGGATAATCGAAAAACAGGACGCGACGCAGGAGAATGTGATGTTACTTTGCACCGGAGGATCCTTATGAAAACTACAAACGCGGCCGATGTGGCGCGGAACAAGGGCGGCCTTAACGCGGCCGGCATACTTAAAAGACAGGGCGCGATAATCGCGCTCGTTTTGCTTGTATTGGTGATAGGGATAGCGAGTCCCCAGTTCAGGACTGTGTCCAACCTGCTGTCTTTGCTGCGGCAGGCCTCTATAAACGGCGTGATAGCGTTTGGGATGACCTGCGTTATACTGACCGGCGGCATTGATATATCCGTGGGAGCGATTTTGGGACTTTCCGCGATGCTGGGCGCGGGTTTTTTTAAGGGCGGTATGCCGGAGCTGCTTGCGATACCGCTCATGCTGATTTTGGGGCTGGGTCTGGGCGCGATAAACGGCACACTTGTTACGCTCGGCAGACTCCAGCCTTTTATAGCGACGCTGATTACGATGACGGCCTACAGGGGTTTCTGTCTGATCTATGGCGGCGGAAAACCGATCTCCAGTCTGGGGGATCAGCCTCTGCTCAACTCGGTCGGTCGTGGAGATTTTGCCGGGGTTCCCATTCCTGTGTGGATTCTGCTGCTGATCTTCGCGCTGTTTTTCTTTATCCTGAACAAAACGACGTTGGGACGGCGTATATACGCGGTCGGCAGCAATTCCGTGGCCGCAAAACTTGCCGGGGTAAACATAGGACGGACAAAGTTGTTTGTGTACGGTATTTCGGGGCTTATGTCGGCGCTGGCGGGCTTGGTGCTTCTCTCCAGACTTGGTTCGGCTCAGCCTACGCTTGGCGCCGGTTACGAGATTGACGCCATCGCGGCCACCGCGCTTGGAGGCACCAGCATGAGCGGCGGCAGCGGCAAGATATACGGGACCATGGTCGGCGTGCTGATAATAGCCATCCTGAGCAACGGGCTCAATATACTGGGCGTATCCTCGTACTATCAGGATGTAGTGAAGAGCGCCGTTATACTGCTCGCCGTTCTTAGCGACAGGGGCAGGCGGGCGTCTGTTTAAGAAGTTTCGTCCTTTGAAAACGGCGGGAGAATTCCCGCCAAGACGAAAAAACATATTTTTGGAGGCTTTTTATGAGAAAGGCAGTTTTAGCGGCATTTATAATGTTTGCCGTTTGTGGAATGGTTTTTGCCGGCGGCAAGGCGGATGTGGGATTTACAATATCCACACTTAACAATCCGTTCTTTGTTTCAATGAAGGACGGCGCGGAGGCCAAGGCTAAGGCTTTGGGGGTAAATCTTGCGGTTACGGACGCGGGTAACGACCCGGCGAAACAGGTAAAGGACATTGAGGACCTTGTAAACAAGGGCATAAAAGTTCTTATCGTCAATCCGGTTGATTCCGCCGCGGTCGCGCCGGCAATCAAAGAAGTTATGAATAAGGGTGTAAAGATCATCGCCGTTGACCGGTCTGTGGACGGGGTTACGGTTGATACATACATCGGCACCAACAATTTGCTGGCCGCGAATAAGGCGGGCAAGTATTTTGTTCAACTGGTGAAGCCGGGCGCGGTAATAGCCGTTCTGGAAGGCGTTCCTTCAACATCAAGCAATATCGACCGTGTAGGCGGTTACAAGCAGGCTCTTGACGAGGCCGGACTGACTATAGCGATAATGCAGACGGCCAACTACAACCGCGCCGAAGCGCTTACCGTAACCGAAAATATTTTGCAGTCCAATCCCAATATCACCGCTATAATCGCGATGAATGATGAAATGGCTCTTGGCGCGATAGAAGCGGTACGAGCCAAGGGGAAGACCCCGGGCAAGGACATACTGATAACAGGTTTTGACGCCGGCGATGACGCGGTGGCCGCGGTTAAGGCCGGCGAGATGATCTATACCGTTGAGCAAAAGCCGGTTTTGATGGGTGAAACCGCCGTTGATACCGCAAAAAAATACATTGACGGCGCAAGCGTTCAGGCAGTCATCCCCGTTGATGTGGAAATAGTGGTTAAATAGCAAGCTAGAAACGGCGTACAAGGCGTGTAGCGCTTTGTACGCCCATGTTTTAACAGGAGTGAAATCATGCTAAAAAATATCCCGCCTGTCATTTCACCTGAATTGATGAAGGCGCTTATGGAAATGGGGCACAACGACTATATTGTTTTGGCCGACGCCAACTATCCGGGAATGTCCGGCGCGCGGCGCGCCATAAGGCTGGACGGGGTTCCGGTTGACACTCTGCTGGACGCGGTGATGCGCTTCTTTCCGCTGGACAGTTTTGTTGAATATCCGGTTACCCTGATGCGGCAGCTTCCCGATGAGCCGACACCGGAGATTTGGTCTAAATTTGACGAAATTTTGAGGAAATGGGACGCGGGAAAAGCATACCAGGAATTCCGCTTGATTGGACGAATGGAATTTTACGAGTACGCGAGAGGGGCATACACAATAGTTCAAACCGGAACTACGGCGCGTTACGCCAATATAGCTCTCCAAAAAGGAGTTGTCTAAAAAGACGCCGCAATGAAAGTCCTTGTGTACGGGTCTCTCAATATAGATTTGATTTTCGAGGTTGACCACATAGTTTTGCCGGGCGAAACTATATCCGGCGTTTCTTTTGCCCGTAACGCCGGCGGTAAGGGCGCGAATCAGGCCGCCGCACTCGCTAAGGCGGGGCTTGACGTATTTATGGCCGGAAAGATCGGCAAAGACGGGGAGTTCCTGCTGGAACTCCTTCGTTCCTATGGCGTTGATACGGGTAATGTGTCCGTATACGACGGTAACACGGGCAACGCGCTGATACAGGTTGATAAAAACGGGCAAAATTCCATAGTGCTTTATGCCGGCGGCAACGGCGGCATAAGTCTTTCCGAGGTTGAAAACGTTAT
>JAISCO010000032.1 GCA_031265535.1 Spirochaetaceae bacterium
GGCCGGACGCTTTTCTTGAAACAGACGCGGGCGTAAAAAAAGCGCTTGGGCCTTATCCGTCAAAAACATTGCGGGAAATGGCGGAAGCATGGCGTCCGTGGCGCAGTTATGCGACCGTAAATCTTTGGAATTCATTATAATTTGGAGGAATTAATGATGACTAACAGGTATTATTCGACAACGTACCCGTCGCCCGTAGGCTTGCTCACGCTCGCAAGCGATGGCGACAATCTCGCGGGCCTATGGTTAGCGGGGCAAAAATATCACGGGGGAACCATACCCGAAGCCAGAATTGAAAAAACGAGTGAAAAAACAAGCGAAAAAAGCGGTATACCGGTATTTACCGCCGTGAAGAGATGGCTGGACCGGTACTTTGCGGGTAAAAAGCCCGCCATTTCAGAATTACCACTGGCTCCCATCGGCGGCGCGTTTCGCCAGGATGTATGGGCCATTTTATGCGAAATACCTTACGGCGAAGTCATCACCTATGGCGGCATTGCTCAGAAAATGGCCGCGAAAATGAACAAAGAAAGCATGTCAAGCCAGGCGGTGGGCGGGGCGGTCGGGCATAATCCGATTTCCATCATCATCCCGTGCCACCGGGTTGTGGGCTCAAACGGCAGCCTGACGGGTTATGCCGGAGGGATCAGCACAAAAGTAACATTGCTTGAATTGGAAGGCGTTGATATGTCGTCCTTGTTCGTCCCCAAAAAAGGGACTGCGCTGTAATTTTGTAATCATATAAGGAAAGAATTTTGATGAAAACCAGTAAGTACAGCTATCTCGTCATGTTTGGGCATATTTGCTCCGACATCAATCAGGGCGCGCTTCCGGCGCTGCTGCCGTTCCTCGTTATCCATCGCGGCTACCGTTATGCTCTTGTCCGCCAGTTTGATTTTCGCGGTTAATCTTGTATCCGCGATAATCCAGCCTTTGTTTGGGTATCCAGGAGTTTGTTGCGCTTCGCGCAAAAACATCAAAAAATCGCCGATTAGGCGATTTTTTTACCTTGCAAACTCCCAAAGCAGCCCATTAATCGTGGTTTTTCGGCACTAAGTGCCGAAAAACCCACAAGTGCAACAGGCTGCTAGGGGACCGCGTCTCCCGCCCTTGGCTGATGAGCCTCGGTATTTTTCTTGCGGGAAGCGGTTTGGCCGTTATTGGTTTTCTTGACCGTTACCAGATGATCTTCGCGGCTTCGCTGATAAGCGGCATCGGCATAGCTCTTTTCCATCCTGAAGGCGGGAAAACAGCGAATCTGGTAGCCGGTGAAAACAAGGGAACAGGCATGAGCATTTTTGCGGTCGGAGGCAATATTGGATTCGCCGTCGGCCCCGTTATCGCTTCCACGGCTTTGGCCGCAATGGGCATGAAGGGGACCATCGTTTTGTTGATTCCCGCGACTGTTGCGGCAGGCATACTGCTTGCGCAAAACAGAAAATTGAAGACATTGGCTCCAAATACAGCCCCGAAAAGCGTCTCGTGCGGGGGCGGCTGCGGCAGTGACCGGTGGGGCGCGTTCTCCCTGGTTGTCGTTTTGCTGAGCCTCCGGTCAATCGTGTACTATGCCCTGACATCTTTCATCCCCTTATTCTGCGTTGTTGTTCTGACGCGGACAGAATACTACGGGAGCGCGATGCTTGTCGTATTCGGCGCAGTCGGCGGCATTGCGACATTGTTAGGAGGCCGTTTCGCCGACCGCTTCGGCTTCAAGAAAGTCATACGCATAGCCGCAATAATTCTAGGCCCGTCAGTGTTAATTTTCTCGCTCTCCACGAACACGGTTTTCGTAATTGCCCTCGTTTCATTGCTTGCGATAGGCATTGACCTTGGATACAGCACAACCGTAGCGTTAGGCCAGCGGTTTCTGCCGTCAAGGATCGGGTTTGCTTCCGGCATGTCCTACGGCGTCGCGATTTGCATCGGCGGTTTATTGACGAACGGAGCGAGATCGCGACCGTGCTTGCACGGGCATGATCGAGCGAGTGAGGAACCGAAGGGTTCAATACCCTGCGGCTTGCCGCGGAAGTCGCCGCAGGCGGCGGGTGCAGGGCTTTTGCCCTGCGGTATTGATACCCTTCATTCGCGCCCGGAATAGGCTTTATCGGAGACACCTACGGACTTCAACCCGCGATGATTGCGGTAACTGTCATTTCTTTTCTGGCGTTGTTACTCACGTTCATGCTGCCCAGCCCGAATAAAGGCCAACAAATATGATTTCACAAAAACAGAAAGAAAAGGCGCGTGTGTTTTCGGATATGCACAAGAAGAACAAACTGTTTGTGCTTCCCAACGCATGGAACGTTGGCAGCGCGTACGTGTTTGAAAAGCAAGGTTTTAAGGCCGTGGCGACTTCAAGCGCGGGTGTGCAGATTAAGCGCAGGTTCTGCTCCTGTTCGATTTGCGTACCGCGAGACAATAGATTTAGCCCATAACCTGTATAACGGCAATGCCGCGAAATTGTTAAACAACGATTTTACTTACGCAAAGGCAAATGCTTACTTTGACAAAATGCCGCATAAATAACGTTAGGCGCAATTTTTTTCTAGAGAATGCGCCGCATCCTTGCGGCGCATGAAAAAATAATATACAATGGATTTATGGAAAAAGGAAATTTAAGGCAATATTTGCCGTGTTTGATTCCCTTATCTATCGGGGTTACTTTATCCGTTTCAATGGGCTTGTCAAGATGGATTGGTTTTTTCTTTGTGTTTATACCCATTGGATTGAGTATTTCAATAGGTTTATTTATTGACCAATATAATAAGAATTTAAAACTTGGAAGAAGAATAAGCCTTACGTTAGTAGCATTGGATCTATTGATTTTTCTCGGAGTAATGCAGCATGAAAATTTACAGATAGAGGAGACAGTATTTTATTTTACATATTTCATAAATACCGGTGTATTTACCCGTGTTTTAATACATTACGCAATCGCAAAAATATTTGGACCATTTATCTGGGGAAGAGGCTATTGTGGGTGGGGGTGTTATACGGCGGCATTACTTGAGTGGCTCCCAATAAATGAAAACAAAACAATACCGAAAAAATTTACATATATAAGAATTCTTGTTTTGGTAATATCATTATTAGTTCCATTTTTACTTATTCAAAACGGATATGATTATTATAACAGGCATATCTATTCGCCTGTTTCTAATTTTCCACTACAACATTATAAAATTGGGCAATTTATTTGGTTTCTTGTAGGGAATATGATGTATTATATTATTGGAATAATATTGGCAATAGTCTTTAGGAAAAGACGTGCTTTTTGTAAAATTTGGTGTCCTGTTTCATTGACAATGAAATTACAAACCCGAATTTCCTTAATAAAAATGCGACCGAGTGGAACTAAATGTATAGAATGTGGGAAATGCAATAAAGAATGTCCTATGGATATTGATGTAAAAAAATATATAAAAAATGGTCAAAAGATA
>JAISCO010000050.1 GCA_031265535.1 Spirochaetaceae bacterium
GCAGATTTTGAATTGATTCGAAGCGAAGGGGTTCATTCCCGGCCCTTTAGGGCGTTATGAGGGTATGAACCCCTGAGTCTAACCACCACTGGAAAACAACATGCCTCGCACTTCAGGGCAAGGTTGTTGACGAGTGCCACCGGGGGAGCGCGCGGGATGAATCCCGCTGGAGGCGGATTTTGGAATATTTTAGCGGGGCGGTTCAGATTGGGATGACCGCTACGCCGAAAGAAACGAAGGAAGTTTCCAATATCGACTATTTTGGCGAGCCGGTGTACACCTACAGTCTTAAACAAGGAATTGACGACGGTTTTTTGGCTCCGTTCAAGGTTGTGCGGGTGGGGATAAACAAGGACCTTGAGGGCTACCGGCCTGAAAAGGGCAAGCTGGATATTTACGGGAATCCGGTTGAAGACCGCGAATATAATATCATTGATTTTGACCGGAATCTTGTTATTGACGAACGGACGCGAGAGGTTGCAAAAAATATAACGCGGTTTTTGAAAAACCATGACCGCTATGCAAAGACCATTGTTTTTTGTGTTGATGTGGAACATGCGGCCAGAATGCGGCAGGCGCTGGTAAATGAAAATGCGGACCTCTGCGCAGTGGACAGCCGTTATGTGATGCGGATTACCGGGGATGACGTTATCGGGAAAAAACAGCTTGAGAATTTTATCGACAAGAACGAAAAGTATCCGGTTATCGTGACGACATCGGAATTGATGTCTACCGGGGTCGATTGCAAAACCTGCAAGCTCATCGTGCTGGATAAAGAAATAGTGAGCTCTATCGAATTCAAACAAATTATTGGACGGGGGACGCGATTGGAACCCGACTGTGGTAAGATGTATTTTACGATTATGGATTTTCGCAATGTGTGCCGTCAATTTGCCAATGATGATTTTTGGGTGATTCCCGAACAAAATGAAGAATTTGGCGAAGAAAAGGAAGGGGAATATGACAGTCATTCGGCTTATGATGATGAGTATTATAGTACGGAAGTGCATGAGGCCGATGAGCATTACGGCAAGGTTTATATCGACGGTGTGAATATTAAAACACTGTCGGAACGGGTGCAATACTACGATGCGGACGGCAAGCTGATTACCGAAAGTATTACCGATTATTCCCGTAAAAATATTTTGCAAGAATACGCGGTTCTGGATGATTTTCTTGCGGCATGGAACAGCGATATTCGAAAACAGGCCATAATTGATATGTTAAAAGAAAAAGGCGTTCTGTTAGGCGCATTGAGAGAAGCATCCGGAAATAAAGATATTGATGACTTTGACCTTGTCTGCCATATCGCGTTTGATAAAAAACCGCTTACCAAAGCCGAGCGCGTTAATAATGTAAAAAAACGTGATTATCTTTCCCGTTACGAGGGAGTGTGCCGTGAAATGTTGGACGCTCTTTTGGAAAAGTACGCCGACAGCGGGATTAAAGATTGGGATGATACCCGTATTCTTGAAATATCGCCGCTAAACAAAATCGGCGCGTTAAAGATCATCAAGGCTTTCGGCGGCCATGACGAATATTTTAAAGCGGTAAAAGAACTGGAAGACGTGATTTATGCGGCATAAATAAGAAATTCTGAGTTATTCTTGTGAAGTTTCAGGAAACAATAGACTTGTTCTATAATCCGGCTGGTTGCCGAATAAGTTATTATCAAAAATTATTCAAACGCGCATACTTGACACAACAGAGTTTCTTTGGTATCATTGAGGGGAATCTGTTCCGAAATTGAAGTCATGGAACAGACTCATATACTGAATATTTTGGAGGAAAGCGATATGAATATCAATGTGAAGGAAGATATAAAGCCGATTTCTTATATTAAAACAAATGCTGCGGATATGATTGATTATATTAATGATTACAAAAATCCAATAATTATCACTCAGCATGGTGAGGCGCGAGGAGTTTTGCTGGATATTGAATCATATCAAAATATGGTTAATGCTTTATCTATCATGAAATTATTACAGGTTTCTGAAAAATCCATACAAGACGGCAGAGTGTATGATAATGAAGAGGTTTTTTCGAGCTTGAGAGCTAAAATCAGGCTGGCAAATGATTGAAAAGTATTTTATAAAATGGGCCGCTCCCGCACGGGATGACCTGGATGAAATTATTGAATATATAGCTCAGACAAACATAATATACGCGGTGCAAGTATTGGATAAAATAGAAGCGGCGGTGATGAAATCCAGTTTGAGGATTACGAAGAACGGCATGTGTTTGGCGAAATATACGAGACTATTTTGCGGAGTTTGCAAAGTGCCGGAAACGCCGGGGAATTACACTCCCCGTGCGGTAACCGATTTTATGGCCTTGATGATTGCCCCTGTTCTTGGCGAAAAAATTGCCGATTTTGTGTGCGGCACCGGCGGGTTTTTAATATCGGCGCTTGCTATACTGGAACCGCAGGTAAAGACCACCGCGCAACGGGAACAATATGTCAATTCGGTTTACGGCGTTGAGAAAAAGGCGTTGCCGTATCTTCTTTGCGCCACCAACCTTCTGCTACACGACATTGACTGCCCCGACGTGATGCACGGCAATTCGCTTGAAAAGAATGTGAAAGAATACGGCGAAAAAGAAAAATTTGATATAATTCTGATGAATCCTCCTTATGGCGGCAGTGAAAAAGACGCGATTAAAAAAAACTTTCCGCCGGAATTGCGCTCCAGCGAAACTGCCGATCTTTTTTTGTCGGTGATTATGTACCGGCTTAAACCCAACGGCAGGGCGGCTGTTGTTATTCCCGACGGTTTTTTATAGTGATAGTCGGAAAAAGACTTGACAAGGTGTATGGTATGAAGTAGAATAAAAAGCAAGGGGGACATCACATGGAAAACAAACTCAAAAATTTGCTTGATTTGGCAAAATCGCTGCCGGAAAGCAGTCTGGACGTAGCGGTAGAAAAGCTAACGGAAATAAAGCGGGAAAGCGAAAAAGAGAAAATCCGGCCGGTGCCGGAATGCCCGAAATGCGGCGGAAAGTCCGCTGTTCGTAACGGTCACCAGAGCGGGAAACAGCAGTATTTGTGCAAAGAATGCGGAAGTTCTTTTGTGGAAACAACCGGCAGCGCGGCAGCTCATTCCCATAGCGGAGAAACCGTGTGGAAACAGGCCGTAAGAGACACAATCGAAGGCAAAGCAATTGATGAAACCGCGGCGGCGCTGGACCTTCACCACGAAACCGTCTTCAATATGCG
>JAISCO010000125.1 GCA_031265535.1 Spirochaetaceae bacterium
TATGAAACAGTAATAAAAAAAGCAGGGAAAAAGGCAATAATAGGAATGTGAGAAAAAATTGGCAAAGGTATCATTTCTACTGAACGGAAATAGGGCTCATTTCTACTGAACGTTGACAAATGAATTGACAAAATTATAGAAAAATATTATCATAGGGCAAACTGGAGGTTGTATATGGCTTTAATGAGAATTGGCCGGAAAGTAAAAGATTTGGGAATAACAGGGCCTTTCACTCGATGGTATGATAAAAATACCCGTGAAAAAAGAATCGGGGAAATGCAGGAATACGCAAATGAAGTAAAAAAACATTTGACAGATAATGCGCAAGTATTGGAAGTGGCGCCTGGTCCCGGATATTTTTCAATTGAATTGGCAAAAATGGGAAATTATAATATAACCGGAATGGACATCAGCGCAGACTTTGTCGAAATTTGTAAAACAAACGCAAGGCAGGAAAATGTTTCAGTAAATTTTATTCAGGGTAATGTCTCAAAAATGCCTTTTGAAGACAATACATTTAATTTCACCTTTTGTTCCGCAGCGTTCAAGAATTTCAAAGAACCTGTCACGGCATTGCGTGAAATGTATCGCGTATTAAAAGACAATGGAATTGTGTTAATAGTTGACATGAACCACGATGTTTCAAAAGAAACACTGAACGAAACGGCAGCTAAAAGCAGCAAACCTGGTTTTGAACGCTGGTTTATGAAAATGACATTTAAAGGACTATGTAACGCAGCATATTCAAGAAATGAACTGGAAAATATTATAAAACAAACATCATTTAATAAAAATGAAATAAAAGAGGGCGGAATAGGTTTTTATATTTATTTGTATAAATGAAATGGAATACAGTAAAACTTCGCACAACTCGGCAGCTTTGCTGACACGGACTGTATATGCGCCCCAGCTATGCTGGGGACGTCGCCGGTCGGCTAGGAGTTTGTTGCGCTTCGCGCAACAAACATCAAAAAATCGCCGATTAGGCGCCGCCTATCAGGCGATTTTACCTTGCTCTCTTCCATTGAACCAAAGCTTCGTAGAAGCTCAGGTTCACAGCAGCCCATAAATCGTGTTTTTTCGGCAAATTCACCGCAGGTGAACAAGTACCGCAAAAACCCGCAAGTGCAACAGGCTGCTAGGCTTTTTCCGCGGGAAAATTGAGATGCTTTCAATTATTAACTACAGGGGGCTACAATCCTAACGCAAAGAAAGGGTATAGTTTTATAGATGGCATCTAACAAATTTTCGGTATCGGAACTTACAGATTTAATAAAACACCGGCTGGAGGATGGCTTTGGCCAGCTTTGTGTCGAGGGGGAACTGTCGAATTGCAGACCGTCCAGCGCCGGTCATCTTTACTTTACGTTGAAGGACGCGGGAGCGGCAATTTCCGCGGTGATGTTTCGCAACAGTATTTCGCGCCTGGCTTTCACTCCAAAAGACGGGATGCTGCTGCGGGCCAAGGGACGGCTTTCCGTGTACGCGCTGCGCGGGACATATCAGCTTGTGTGCGAAACGATTGAACCGGCTGGTACCGGCGACATTCTCGCCATGCTGGAAGCCCGAAAGCGCCTTTTTGCCGCGGAAGGGCTTTTTGATGAAAGCCGTAAGCGGGCAATCCCGCGTTTCCCCGGAACGGTCGCTGTGGTAAGCTCTCCATCCGGCGCGGCTCTGCAAGACATCCTTAATATACTGCACAGGCGCGCCTCCGGTTTGCATATAATTATACTGCCGTCCCCCGTGCAGGGCGCGGAAGCCGCCCCTATCATAGCGCGGCGCATAGAACAAGCCAACCGCTGGAATATCGCCGATACGCTTATTGTGGGGCGCGGCGGCGGCTCGCTTGAAGATTTGCTGCCTTTTTCTGAAGAATGTGTTGTACGCGCCGTTGCCGCCTCAAAGATACCGGTGATAAGCGCCGTAGGGCACGAGATTGACTGGGCGCTCTGTGATTTTGCCGCCGACCTCCGCGCCCCAACTCCGTCAGCCGCGGCGGAACTTGTGAGTGAAAATCGCGGTGAAACGGCACGGGCTATACGCGATTTTATAAAAAATCTTTATGAAAATATCCGGGCGCGTACTGTTCATGCCCGTCTGCTTCTTAAACCGTTCAGCGCCGCCTATCTGGAACAGCAATTCCGCGCTATTTTACAGCCGCGCCTGCTGCGCTTTGACGATGCTAAAGAGGCGCTGCTGGAGGCCGCCGCCGAGCGCGCCGCCGGCCTACGCCGGCGTTTGGAGCTTGCCCGCGCCACGCTGGAAGCCGCCAATCCTAACACTATACTGGACCGCGGTTTGTCCCTTGTTACAAACGCCGGAACCGGCATGGTAGTTAAACGCGCCTGTGATGTTAAAGCCGGCGACCTGCTGCGTATACAGCCTGCGGAAGGGGTTATCAGCGCGGCGGTAACCGGTACACAGTCCGGCGCTCCGCCGGCAGACCTAAAATAGAGAGCGGGCCGGTATCCCCAATCCGCTTATATATGGAACGCCGGGTAAACGAGATGAAAGCGGCGGGTATAGCAACGGAGTTTCTCCTTTACCGGAACCTGGGGCATGCTTTCGCCCTTGGAACCGGCACGAGCGCGGGGGGCTGGATTACAGATGCTATCAGACTTTGGGAGAAACATAGTAAAATAACGCCCATAACAGATAGACATTCAATTCCGCAGGGACTTGAAAGTATTCCGGGAGATATTACCAAGCGGCATATCGGCAGGGAACATTGGTTGAGCTTACCTACAATACCTATGAATCGAGAACATACAATCAGAAAAGTAAGCAACTTACAAAACGGGCAATCGTATATCTGCCCTATGGGTATTCCGAAGAAAATAAATCTCTTGGTAATCCCCCGGTTTTGCCGGGGGTATTTGACTTCAACGTTTTTTATCTAATGCACGGCGGTTGGGGCAATGAAACAACGACGATCGGAACGCCGGCACGACCGTCATTGTTCAAAAATGTGATTGACAACGCGATTGCAGACGGA
>JAISCO010000135.1 GCA_031265535.1 Spirochaetaceae bacterium
ATGAGGCGGTGCTTTTATACAACACAAAACGGCCCCATCTGTCCCTCAATTATGAGACGCCCGAAAAAATGCACCGTAGGGTTGCGTAAAAATCTGTCAACCTATTTTAGGACTTGACAGGAAAAAGGAACAATTAACAGCGAGGAATTAACAATTAACAGTGAGGAATTAACAATTAACAATAAGGAATTAAAAAGGCGGCATACGAGCAGGCTGTCGAGTGAGGGGTGAAGGAGTTAGGCTACCAGTTGCGTATGCCAACCGCCGTTGCCTTACCAGAGGCACGGAGTGAAGGCTGTTTTGGGTATGTTAGCGCGGAGCGCATGAGAACCCACTGGTGGGTACTTTGGGTATGCCGGCGCGGAGCGCATGAGAACCCGCTGGCGGGGGGGTTGACAAGGGTGGGGGGGTGTATTAGGCTAAAACATCAATTAGGAGGATTTATGAGCGCCGTTATAAGGCTCAAAAAATTTGGAACAAAGAAACGTCCATTTTATCGTATTGTGGTTATGGATTCGCGGTCATCGAGGGATGGCAGGACGATTGAAGAGTTGGGTTACTATCATCCCATAGCGCAGGAAGGCAAGCAAATATCCTTTGACACGGAAAAAGCAGTTAAATGGCTAAAAACAGGCGTGCTGCCAAGCTATACAGTGCGGAAGATTTTTAACAGGAATAATATCAAGATGAACAACCCTGAACTTGCGCTTAATGAATGAATCATGCGCGGGTAACAAGGTTTATGAGAGGTTGTGATTGGAAAAAGATCTTGTTGAATACATTGTAAAATCAATTGTAGACAACCCTGCCGCGGTGTCGGTTCGCGTAGTGGACGGAGAAGCGTCTTCGATTCTGGAACTTACCGTAGACCCGGAAGACATTGGGAAAGTGATAGGCAAGGGGGGGCGCATTGCCAGGTCAATCCGGTCTGTGCTTCATGCCGCTGCCGCCAAGAGTGGGAAGCGCGCTATTTTAGAAATCCTTGATTGAGGAACGCTTTGTAAGCGCCGTTATTCTGTCGCCGTTCGCACTGGAAGGCTTTGTCAAAGCGCGCTCGCTTTCCGGCGAGACGGAGCACCTTTTACGGCTTAGCTCGGCTGTTTTGCGCGGCAAATTTGGCGAGCGCGTTTATAAAATCGAAAAGACGCTGGCTGCCGGCGGCGTTCCCGCCCACATACTTATAAAATTCAACGGCATTGATACGCCGGAGGCTGCAAAAACGCTTTCCGGCTCTGAAATTCTGCTTTCACGAGTGGAAGCCGCGCCCCTTGCGGCAGGCGAATACTATATTGAGGATCTGAAGGGGCTGCGCGTACTTGACGCCGGCGGCGGCACGCTCGGCGAAGTAAGCGGGATACTGGAAGGCGGCGGCGGACATTTGCTGGAGATGCGCCTTCTGTCGGGGGCGTTAAAACTTGTACCGTTTCGTAATGAATTCTTTGGGGAAATCAAGCTTGAAAAAAGAGAAATAACACTTCTTGCCACCTGGATTATTGAATGAAGTACACGGTACTTTCACTTTTTCCCGAAATAATTGACACATTTTTTGCGACATCAATCATGGCAAAAGCCATTTCACGCGGTATCGTGGCATACCGGTCAATCAACATACGCGATTACGCGCAGGACAAACATAAAACCTGTGATGACGCGCCTTACGGCGGGGGGGCGGGTATGCTCATGCTGCCGGAACCACTTTCGCGGGCTCTCTCCGCGGCGGATGCCGGAATGCCGGGTAAACGCGCGATATACCTTTCGCCGTCCGGAAAAATGTTTACGCAGGAACTGGCTAAAGAACTGGCACGGGAGCGGGAACTTATTCTGATTTGCGGCCGTTACGAGGGGATAGACCAGCGCGTCATAGACCTGTACGTTGACGATGAGATTTCTGTGGGGGATTATGTGCTGTCTTCCGGCGAAACAGCAGCGCTCGTGCTTATTGACGCAAGCTACAGACTGTTGGACGGCGTTATCAGCGGGGAATCACTTAACGAGGAAAGTTTTTCAGGCGGACTTTTGGAGTACCCCCAGTATACACGCCCTGAAATATATGATAGCATACAGGGAGAAATGCGGGTGCCTGAAATTTTGCTTTCGGGACATCACGAAAACATTAGGCGCTGGAGACTGAAAAAACGTGTCGAAAAGACTCTTGCGAATCGTCCTGAGTTATTGCGTAAAGGCATGGAAAAAGGACTTTTTGATTATGAAACGCGCAAGATTATTGGCGAACTTTCCGGCGTAACGGAGGAATTATGAACGAAATCAAGGCTATCGAAGAAGCCCAGATGAAGGAAAATCTGACTTTTTTTAGGCCCGGAGATACTGTCAAAGTATATTTTAAGATTGTTGAAGGTGGAAAGGAACGTGTACAGATATACGAGGGGCTTGTCATAGCGATAAAAAATTCCCGCGCCGGAAGGACTTTTACAGTGCGCAAGAATTCTTACGGCGTAGGCGTTGAGCGTATATTTCCGTTACATTCTCCGCGTATCGCTAAAATTGAGGTAAGCCGATCAGGGAAGGTAAGGCGCGCAAAACTGTACTATATCAGGCATAAAATCGGAAAGGCGGCTAAAATTAAAGAGCTTTTGGGTAAAAAAAGCACCGTTACCAAGCATACGGCGGCTTCCGCGCCGAAACCGCAAGCGGCGAAAAGCGGCGAATGAAGCTTGCCGCCGCAAGCGTTGCATCGTTTACGAGCTTTGATCGGAAGAAGAATATTTTACCTCAAAGTCGAAAAAGTCGAAGAAGGAAAGAGGTGGCCTCTTAAAAACTTATTCGACTTCTTTGACTTCGCGGTTTATAAAATTCTTCATGTATTGAAGCTGTTCCAAAACTTCAGTTTTGGAACAAGCTCATCCACTGTTACAATCGTGTACGAACCCTAGGTTCAGCGTGAACTTTAGGGTTACGATGTCTAACAAGCTCAATTAACTGTGGGGTAAACCCCACCGCGAAAAACAGGTATGAAAAAAATTTCAGCGGTCGATTTGAAAGTAGGGCAAACTTTTGAAAGGACTATTTTTATAGATGAGGACAGTGTTTTTATACCTGAGAATACCGCTGTTCTTCAAAAAGATTTAGACTTGCTAAGCTCACTTGGCATAGACGAATTGTTTATCGCAGACGAGCCCGCGAAGACTGCCGCCGCGAAGGCGGCTTCGTTAAAAAAGAAGAAAATTATTTCTAATTTTCCGCAGCTCAAACTCGCCGACCCTAAGGTTTCAACATTTGTAAACAAACTGATTGACCAGATTAACACAATTTTTGACGCAATAAAAACCAAAAATCCGGTAAATATACGCCTTTTATGGAATACCACCAATCTTTTGATAGAATTGGTAAAAACTTCCCGCGATGACGTCTTGAAGCTGATACTTTGTGAAAATGCCAAAGCAGGGTTTGAAATGGCTAAAAACTCTATAGACACGGCGATTTTTTCAGTCATTATGGGGATAGAATTAGGGTATTCGAATACTGAAAATCAAGAACTTGCCGTGGCGGCGCTACTTCATGACGCCGGTATGTTAAGACTGCCGGAAGCTATCATAAAAAAAGAAGGCGGGCTTTCAGATAAAGAGCTGGCAATCGTTCAATCCCATGTGCTTCATTCCTTTAACATTATGAAAAAAGAATTGATGTATCCGGTTAATGTCTGCCAAATTGCGTTGGAGCATCATGAACATTGGGATGGGAACGGATACCCGCGCGGTCTTTCAGGAAATGATATAGACCGCCGTTCTCTTATTTTGGCTATATCGGACGCTTTTGTCGCTATGATGAGTAAAAAAGCTTACCGTAACATGATGACAGGTTATCAGGCGATGAAAACGCTTCTTTCAGAAAACGGCCTGTACTTTTCGCCTGAAATATTAAAACTTTTTGTAAGAATCATAGGAATATATCCAATAGGATCGGGTGTGCTGCTAAGTGATAATTCTATCGCGAGGATTGCTAATGTTAACGCCGAATCCCCTCTTCGCCCTGTAATTCAGGTTATCGTTGATGAAAATGGCGATGCTGTGGAAGATGGTGGAAAAATTGACCTTTTTACAAACAAAAAACTCTTTATAACCTGTGCCATAGACATTAAGAGATTTCAGGCTTGAAATCCCGGAATACGTACGCGGGCGCCTCTAATGAGGCGGACTTGGTAGAAACGGACGCATTAGAGGCGGCTTCATCCAAGATGCTTTCACCTGATGGTACCGCGTCATCAAATTACAGGAAGCGCGCCGGTAAAAAGGGTGAAGACAGGGCGGCGGCTTTTCTTGAAGCCGCCGGTTTGCGCATAATTGGACGAAATATACGATCTCAGGCCGGCGAGGTAGACATAGTCGCGCTTGACGGCGACACTCTTGTTTTTGTAGAAGTAAAAAGTTGGACAGCATACACAATTGAAAACCTTGAATACGGCATAGGTGAAAAAAAACAACAGCGAATCATAGAAACCGCTAAGCATTTCCTTAAAAATCATCGAGAATATAGAGATATGTCAATTAGATTTGATGTCGTCTTTATACAAGCGGATGCGGTTACTCATATTGTTTCCGCTTTTACGGAGAGTGTATGGCTGTTGAGCAAATAGAGAAGCGCAAGAAAACACAGGATCCTATTAGGATTGCGCAATTAAAGCAGGCAATAAATAATGAGGAATACCTTTCAGGGGCAATTTACCATATTGCTCAGATTGTAAGTAATAAAATTTTGGGAATCCAAGAAGGCGGAATGTATGACGAGCGAAAATTGGAGGGGCGGAGATAGGCGCCGTAAAAATTCACGGCACGGCGGTTCTCAACCGTATAAGCGCCATGGTGAAACATCCGGTTCCAGTCTGCATGACGCCGGGCGCGAGGTACCGGGTCGCGGCGAGAGCCCCAAGAAACCAGAAAAAGAGTATGAAAAAAGCAATAAAAACAGTAATGAACGCCCTAAATGGAAACACCAAAAAGTACGACAGGAAGCAATTCCAATGCCGGTGTGTCCTTACTGCAAAGAGCCGATAAAAGATTTGGTCTGCGCTGTCGGTAATAGAGAGGGCGAGGCCGCGCATTTTGAATGTGTCCAGAAACGTGTCGCGGCTGGGGAAACACTCAGAAAAGGCGAAACGGTAACTTACATAGGCGGCGGGCGCTTTGGTATAGTTACTTTTGATAATCCGCGAAACCCGCGCGAATTTAAGATAAAAAAAATAATTGAGTGGGAAAAAAAAGACAATCCCATTCAATGGCGCAAACGGCTGGCAGACCGTTTTTCACTTACATAGGAGTTTTAGTAAATGATTGGAATTATAGGCGCGATGGAAGAAGAAGTTACGATACTTCAAGATTTGATGCAAAAGCGTGTGATAGAAAAAATAGGCCCATTTGAATACTTTACAGGCACTCTGGAAGACAAGCAAATAGTCCTTTTACGCTGCGGTATAGGCAAGGCAAATGCCGCCATTGGCGCGGCGTTGTTAATAGACAATTTCAGACCGGAACTTATCATAAACACCGGGTGCGCGGGCGGCGTTAATCCGGCGGGATTAACGCCGGTTCTTAACTTTGGCGATGTTGTTGTTTCGTCTTCGCTCGTGTACCACGATTTTGATATTTCAGTATTCGGTCATGCGGTGGGGCAAATACCCGGCATGAAAGACGCTTTTTTTCATGTTGAAAAAAATATGATAGAAATAGGACTTAGGGCTATTGATGAACTGAAGCGCGAATCGCGTCTTCCCGCCTCGCTCAATCATGTAGAAGGACTGATAGGTTCAGGCGATGTCTTTGTATGTGAGACGGCGCGTGTTGATAAAATTGTAAAGCTCTTTCCAGCTATACGCGCGGTCGAGATGGAAGGCGCCGCGATAGCCCACGCCTGCTCTCTCTTTGGCGTCCCATATCTTGTGATACGGGCAATGTCCGATATAGCCGGGGAAGAATCGCCGATGAAATTTGATAAATATCTGCCTATAGCGGCAAAACATTCATCAGAGATCATAAAGCGTATTGTGAAAATTTATTCGTAGCGAGGCTACCCCCCCCCCCCCCCTCGCTCCTGAATAGAAAAATGAGCCGCAGATTACGCAAATTAACACGAATTATCGAAGCGGAGGCAAAACCCCTAAGGCCGCTGTCAAACCGAAAGCCGCTCCGCCGCTATGCTAAGTAAGAAATAAAAAGTAAGAAGTAAAAGGTAAAGAAAGCCCCCACCGCCGCTGTCAAACCGAAAGCCGCTCCGCCGCCATGCTAAGTAAGAAATAAAAAGTAAGAAGTAAACGTGGCTGGCGGGCGCGTATGCCAATCGCCATTTTCTGACTGACGGCACTAAGTAAAGGCTGCTTCCGGTATGCCGGCGCGTAGCGCATGAGAACCCGCTGGCGGGTTGACAAAAAAAATAGGAGGGGGTAAAGTAAGACTATAATTTACAGGGGGGCTGGATGATTCCGGCTGAGATTAAGCGGCGTAACGCTTTGACCCTATAACCTGATCCGGATAATGCCGGCGTAGGAAGTTTGTTTTTGCGGCACAGAAATTGACAAGCCTTCGCGGGAATATCCGCGAAGGCTTTTTTTTGCGGTTTTACCGCGAATGAGGAGGATTGAATGGAACGGCCGGAAGCAAGCATCGCTATTCAGGCGCTTCCCCGTATGGGCGGCGGCGCCAATAATGGCGGCAAAAATGGCGGAGAAAAGGGGACGCTTCGTGTTATAGACACGGTTATCGCGTACATAAAAGAGCGGGGACTGCGCTGCTTTGTAGGCCCGTTTGAGACGGTGATTGAAGGAAGCGCGGACGCCTTATGGGACATTGCACGGGAATGCCAAAAAATTTGCGTGCGGGAAGGGGCAAAATCAGTTTCGCTGTATATGAAATTTGAATACAACCCAACGGAAGGAACGCTGAGCATTGAAGAAAAAACAAGCAAGTATCATGCGTAATAATGCCGCGCCTTTTGCCGCGCTTGCTGTTCTTGTTTTACTTTGGCAGTTCTTGTGCGCCGTCAAAATCGTGCCGCCTTACATGCTGCCTTCACCGGCAAAAGTATGCGCGGCTTTTATCAATGATTTTCCGCTTCTTATGACGCATTTGCGCTTTACCCTTTTCGAGGCGGCGCTGGGTTTGGCGCTGGCGATTATCGCGGCATTCGCGCTCGCGCTGTTTATGGACATAAACGCCTGCGTAAAACGGGCGCTTAACCCGCTGTTACTGCTGACGCAGACGCTGCCGGTCATAGCGATTGCGCCGCTTTTAGTGCTGTGGCTGGGTTACGGCTGCGCGCCAAAAGTATCGCTGGTGTTTATTACGTGTTTTTTTCCGGTTACCGTTTCGCTTGTTTCAGGCTTTGCGCATACGGACGGCGAGGCGGCGTGTCTGTTGCGGTCTATGGGGGCTTCCCGCGCACAAATATACCGGTTTTTGAAAATCCCGCAGGCCCTGCCGTCTTTTTTTGCGGGCTTGCGGATTTCGGCGTCTTACGCTGTTTCGGGCGCGGTAATAGCCGAATGGCTTGGCGGAGACGGCGGGCTCGGTGTGTATATGATTCGGGTTCGCAAGTCATACGCTTTTGACAAGATGTTTGCAAGCATATTTCTTACAGTTATTGTCAGTCTGGTTCTGCTTAAAATGACGGCATTTTTGGAATGCTACGCCCTTCCGTGGAGAGGGAGGAGGGAGGTAAAAAGGAAAAGGTAAAAGGTAAAAAAGGGGAAGCGCATTTATCTTAAACCGTCAAAATTTTGAAGTTTATGATAAATTTTTCGACGCTGCTCCCCCTACGCTCCATAGTCCTCATTCCGCTACGCGCGCCAACGAAAGTTGGCGAACATTCCGGTCTATTACGCTACCCCCACTCTCTAACAGTGGACAGCAGACAATTGGATAGTGGATAGTGGATAGTAGACGGTAGACAATAGAACGGATAGCGGACAAGTTTTACTTCTTACCTCTTACTTCTTCCTTTTTACTTTTATATAGGGGGTTTTTTATGGGTACAAGGATAAATGTATTGACGCGGACACTGCTCTGCGTAACGGCGGCGCTTGCGCTCGCAAGCGCCGGGTGCGAGCGCAAACGCGCGGATACCGGCAAAGGGCTGGAACCTGTGCGTGCGGCGCTGGATTGGACGCCGAATACAAACCATACGGGTTTGTACGCGGCTTTGGAAAACGGCTATTTTGCCGAAGCGGGTTTTAGCGTAACTATCATACAGCCGCCGGAGGACGGGGCGCTGCTTTTGACCGCCGCCGGCGGAGCGGAGTACGCTTTTGATTTTCAGGAATCGCTGGGGCCGGCGATTGCGCGAAAGACGGACGCGCTGCCTGTAATCGCGGTAGCGGCGGTTATCGACCATAACACAAGCGGCATCATGTCGCTCAGTCTTTCCAAAATAGAAAGACCGCGCGATTTAGCGGGAAAGCGCTTTGCCTCGTGGGGAACGCCGCTTGTTACGGCAATAATCCGCGATATTGTTGAAGAAGACGGCGGCGATTTTAACGCGGTCAAGATGATACCGAATAACGCGACCGACGCGATTTCCGCGCTGCAAACCGATATTGACGCGATATGGATATACTATGCGTGGGACGGAATAAACGCCAATCTTGCCGGTTTGGATATAAATTATATTGATTTCGGCGCGGTAAACAGCTTATTTGATTTTTATACGCCGGTTTTAGTAACAAATTCGGACTACGCGGCGGCTAACGGCGATTCGGTAAAAAAATTCATGGCGGCTCTGTCGAAAGGCTATCAATACGCGATAGACAATCCGCAAAAGGCAGCGGACATACTCTTAAAACACGCGCCGGAATTAGACCGCGATCTGGTGTATAAAAGCCAGGAGTATTTGGCGGGGCGCTATCGGGCGGAATCGCCGCGCTGGGGCGAAATTGACGAAGGGCGCTGGGGAGCGTTTTACCGCTGGATGTACAAGGAAGGACTGCTGGAACGCGATATTGGGGCCGCCGGATTTACCAACGAATTCCTGCCGTGATTTTCAGCGAAAAAGAAGCCCTGCCGCTTTTTGCCTGCCGCTCTTTGTCAAAGAGTTACGGAAAAAATCTGATAATAGCGGATGCCTGCGTGGAACTGCCCGCGGGCGCCTTTGTGTCGTTAATCGGAAAATCAGGCATAGGTAAAACTACGCTGTTCCGCCTGCTGTCCGGCGTGGAAACACCGGACAGCGGGGATGTATTGCTGAACGGCAAGATAATAACCGGACGAGCGGGTTTAACGTCATATATGCCGCAAAAAGATTTACTGTTTGAGCATCTTTCCGTGCTGGATAACATAGCGCTGCCGCTGCTGATAAAAAAACAGAAACGGCAAAAAGCCCGCGCTTATGTCCGTCCTTTTTTGGAAGAATTCGCTCTTGCCGCGTACGAAAACAGCTATCCGCATGAACTTTCCGGCGGTATGCGCCAGAAAGCGGCCCTGCTGCGCGCCTGTATGCAGGATAATAAGGTTATTCTGCTGGACGAACCGTTTTCCGCGCTGGACGCAATCAGCAGAACAAAAATACAAGAATGGTATGAAAACTTGGCAGAATCTTTTTCACTTTCAACATTTTGTATAACGCACGACATTGAGGAGGCCCTGAAACTTTCGGACCGTATTTATGTGATGAGCGGAAAACCCGCCG
>JAISCO010000175.1 GCA_031265535.1 Spirochaetaceae bacterium
GCCGTTGGCTGCGGGAACCGCCGCTGAAAAGACGGCACATATTACACGGTTATTGGCAAATAACTATTTGCTAAAATAAGGAGCTGCATATGAAAAGAACATTGAAATTTGGTTTTATCTGCTTGATTTTTTCGTTAGCCGGATGTGCTTCTGTCCAGCAAGGCAAGCATTACGCGGATATGGCAAACGAACATGACTTTGAATATTTCTTCCCAGGGTACAGTTTTAATCATACTTTCTCTACTATTGAGGAGGCTTATGAATTTGTCAATGTAGCACAGACAAAATTTTCAAGGTCGGTAAACAAGTCGGCCGCAAAAGGCTTGGCCGCGAGACTGACAGGGCCTGCTGTTGAAAATGATAAGCTGGTATCTGTCGGATGTTTTGTAACTGCCTATAATTCGAATGGTTCAATTGATATTGATTTATCAAAGATTGACCAGCCGCTGGAAACCGTATTAAGAAATTCGATTTCCGTATCTGTTGTATTTTTGGTATTTTATCAGGACAGGGGAGTTTCAATTTCGAAGTTTTACCTAGCGCCGGGATATTGGTATTTAACAAATTCCCAATATAACCGCTTTATTCATCAGGGAAAAATCTACGAAACGGATTATCCGATTGGATGGGGTATAGAAAAAGCATTTGGTTATTTGAAAAAGGAAGTTAATTAAAATAGTCGTATAACAGCCAGAACGTTATGTGCCATAAAATCTGGAATTTATAGAAACGGCGGCATCCATGCCGCCGAAATATAGATCCATTTTTTATGAATTTAAACGCATAATACAGGTTTTGTTGCCAAAGCAGAGGAGCGAAAAATGGCAAACAAGAAATTTTATGGGATAATGCCGAGAATGCTGGCATTGTGGTTGGTTCTGGCTGGTTGTGATACTGGAAACAGCCCCCGTACCGGTAACACAGAAAATAACGGCGAAAATGGGGAATTGGTTCCGCCGGTTTTAACAATGCAAAGAAGCAGAAACACAAGTATCTATTTGAATACTATAACTCAATCAATACGACTCAAATGGAACGCGGTACCTGGGGCGGAATATTATAAAGTATATAAAAATATATATACAACTGATGGAGGGAAGACGCATTCTGACACGATAGAACTAATCTGTGATGATGAAGGGATTTCCACGACAACATTTGACCATTCACAACGGTGGATTTTTAACTATAGCGGAAGTTCCTCAGGGATGTATTATTTTTGCGTGACCGCGGTAAAAGCCGGTGAAGAAAGCGGAGAAAGCAATCGGGTTCTGTTACAATTTTTAAAAATAGGAACTCAAATAACGGTAAGCGGCGGAACAGGCATGTATTGAATAAGAACGTATCCGTTGGATACGGTAATAATCACAAGCGGCGTTTCAAAACAACTGAAGGGGGAACGCCAAGGTTGATGAGCCAAGCGGTAGCAAGGTTCATCCAAGGAGTGTAAAAAATGAGAAAGAAAGAATTACTGGTTCTGGTTTTGGTGTTTTTTACCATCGCCGGTGTTTTTGCATTGCCCGGGTTAAAATTCAGCGCGGGCGCGGGCGGGTATTTCACCAGCGATTTCGGGGGCGGGGTTGAATTGTTAGAGACTGGGGAGATTTGGTTTATCAAACACCCGTATTCCGGGGGCGGCGCTTTCGCGTTTTTTGACGCGACCTTTGAGGAATTGTCATTAGGCATTTTCGGCGGCAGCGGTACATTCAAAGGGGAAGAAGGCAACACTTGGCAGTCTGATACGTCCGTTATGGGGCTTGATATTGGTTTATTGGGGAAATACCCGTTTGCCATCAACGATGAGCTCACGGTATTCCCCCTTCTGGGCATTACCTACCGGGCTATGCTCTCCGTAAAACAAAAGAACGGGGGTTATTATCGAAATCCCAATGGGAATAAAGCAGATCCCGGGGATTTCAGCGCGTTATGGTTTAAACTTGGCGGCAGGGTAGATTATTATTTTACGGATGCGAATTATCTGCGCGGAGACGTTTTATATGGATGGCGGGTTGCCAACAGGTATGAAAAAAATTGGCTTGATGATATTAAGCGAGCTGATTTTGATGGCAAAACCTTACTTGG
Source organism: Spirochaetaceae bacterium (assembly GCA_031265535.1). GTDB lineage: Bacteria > Spirochaetota > Spirochaetia > Treponematales > Breznakiellaceae > JAIRMY01. Next base: position 2,083 of record JAISCO010000175.1, read on the forward strand.
GCATGGCCTTGAGATAAAATTTGCGATAGGGCATCGGTTTTAATCCAGGTAACGCCGGGGAGGGGTGGCAGGTTGCGACACGAAGCTCGTGAAAGGAGGAAGACAGGAAAAACCTTTCGAGATGACCTAATGAGAACCACGAAGAACCGTGCGTCTCATCCAGAAGGATTGAGCAAAATCACTGGAAGCGAGTGCGGACCCAGAGGTCCGATGCATGGGCTTTGGCGACAAAGTTTGTGAAGCGGCGGACCTGCGGTCCGAAGACAGCGGGCACAAATGCCGCGTAATTGAACCCCGAAATAATGCTGATCGCAGCAGGCTTTCATTATTCAGGCAATGGGAGCGACCGTGAGCCGTGCGTTAAGCGAGTACGGACACCGCTGCCGGGGCCGAAGAACGGGGCAAATGTGCAGGAGGTCATACGGGAACGTGTGAGGACTCATCAACTCTGGACGAAAAGGCCGCAATAGGGATAAAAGCGGGTAATAAGTGTCCCGGCCACCATTTCCGGCCACCTCGGGAATGGGGGAGGCGCGAAAAAAAAAAAAAAAGAGGGCGCGACACGAAACGAACAAGGTGGCCGTACCAGTACCGCTTGAGCGAAGGAAATAAGCCGGGAGGGACGGGAGATGAGTAGTCGTAGTGCGGCCATAGTACCTGAAGCAGGGGAACCGAGACCGAAGGGACCCTGACCTGTAGGGAAAGGAGAGAAACTCTCCGTGGGAAGGGCCGCGCCTGGGAAAAGAACCGTTGGAGGGAAAGATGCAGAATACACAGGAATTCTGGGAAACCATGTACACGAAACAACGACGGATAGCGTCGGACCTGCGGTCCGCAGCGGCTCAGAAATATGCCGGGGAGAGTTTGGTCAGTGTGGCCCATCAT
>JAISCO010000197.1 GCA_031265535.1 Spirochaetaceae bacterium
TCGCTTACTTTGTACTCGCCTGAGCGGAGCATGTTTTCGCCGTTTTTGACGCGGATGCGGGCTATGTATTGGTGCAGGGTGAGGCCGGTTTGCTGGCGGAATAACGCGCCGAAATAGACAGGGTTGAGGCCGGTGATTTCGGCGGCTTTCTTGACGGAAAATTTTTCGGCGTAGTGGGTGGCGATGTAGCGGCAGATTTTCTTTACGCGGTAATCGCGGTTCGACGAATCGACATTGTAAACGATGTGTTCAAACAGAAGATGGAGAATCAGCAGGAGGAGGCCGCGTGTTTTGATGAGATAGCCCGGCTCCTTTTCGACCCAGGCCATCGTGAGCTCGTGGCAATACCGGATGAGGTCTTTGCGGATGCCGAGGGGAGAGATGAGCGGAAACGGAAGGCGTACCGGCGTTCCGCTTATCGTGGTGACAGAAACATTGAGCGCGAAACACTGCATGAGGTTGTCAAAAACGGGAGGGGGAGCCGCAGATCGTGTGTGACCCGGCGGTATACAGAGAACATCGCCTTCGCTGATGACATAGTTTTTCCCGTCAATCGTATAACGGGCGCTTCCTTTCGTCACATAGGTAATATCGTAAAAATCGATAGTATCCGGCTTGATCCTCCAACTCGGCGTACACTTCCTAAACACGAGATAGTTAATCTCCGGCACGATATTCTCATCAATCTTGTTCATAAACATCCATACTGCTCTCTATTCTGAGCCCGTTCCAAAACTGCGGTTTCGGAACAGCCTCTTCTCTTGTATCGCTTGCCGTTATAATACCGTATTGGCCGCCCTAAAGGATAAAAAGCGCAATTTCCGAAATCTGAAAACGGGCTTTTTACAGCGTTTTTACCGAGTTGATGATGGCCGCTTCTACTGCCCGCCGTGCCAAAATTCCCACTGCGTCCGGGGTGGCGTCAACCTCACCGGACGCAAGGGCAAATACGGTATCGCCATCGTATTGCAAATGTGCCGGCCGGATAACCCGCGCAATTCCGTCGTGGCCCGCTCCGGCAAGCCGCGTTGCCCCCGCCTTGTCGAGCCGCGCGTTCGTCACGATACAGACCAGCGTCGTGTTCGTTCCCTCGGACTTTCCGCTGAAAAAATCACGGCGGTCGGCATAGTTTTCAAGAATGATGTCCTCGGCATTCAAAAAATTCCCGTCACGGTCATGCGTTCCGGCAATGACCCGGCCTTCCTTCACAATATCACCGATACTGTTTACCGCCGCGACCGCCCCCGCGCAAAGATCGCCGATTCTGAAGGCCGCCCAGCCGAGACCGCCCTTCGAGCAGTATTCGAGACCCCGCGCTTTTCCAATCGTGGCTCCCGTCCCCGCGCCCGCCTGACCGGAGACAAACGCATCCTTGCGAAACGCAGCTTCACAGGCCGCATAGCCCATTGCCGCGTCGGGCCGAGGTTTACCCGGCTTCAAATCGAAGAGTACCGCAGCGCATACATTGGGAACCACCGTCACGCCCACATCGCGCCCTATCCGCCGTTCTTCCAGAAAGCGCGTTACACCGTCAGCAGCCGCCAAACCGAAAGCAGACCCGCCCGTCAGCAGCACCGCATGGACAACCTTCCGGGCCGCAAGAGGCGAAAGCGCGTCCGTATCCCGCGTTCCCGGCGACCCGCCCCGCACATCGACCCCGCACACCGCCCCGGCCTCGCTCGCAATGACGGTACAACCCGTGCCGGCCGCCCGATTCTCCGCATTCCCGAAACGAAAACCGGCGATACCGGTAATGCTTATTTCTTCCATAAATACACCCGGAATAAAGTATACTGATAACGCGACTTTTTTCTACCGCCCAACCACACGAAACAGCACTGTACCATTACGAAGTTTTTTTAATATTTGGGCGCATTTCCGGCCCAAGCCCACCTACGGTGGCCCCGTGCCGAAAACCGGGCTTTGCGGGGCTCCGCGCATTCGCGCTCCGGCCCCGGCTACGCCGTGGCTGCTCCGCACCCCTCCAATCCCTTGCGCGTTAGCACCCCCTGCCGGGGGTGAGCGTGATCCAAGCGCGGAGTTTTGCCAGCAAAACTCCGGGAGCAAATCCGCATCGCGGATTTGCGTGTTCGGGCCTTGCTACGGAGAAGATATCGGCGTAAAGTTTGCGCGGGGCTCAAACTTTACGGACTGTATACACGGTGCGGCGGCCTCGTCTTAGGGCAGACCCCGTACGGCGTTTTAGGCTTGGTCCGGGCGTACCGCCGCAAGTTTTGCTTCGTAAACCGCCGATATATGCCCTCTCTGCGAAAAATCATTGGTAAAGCCTCCCGAATACGCCACCGTATCCTTAAAATGCGTCGTGAAATTGCCGCATTTAGAGCTTTGGCGCAATCCTCCGGGTACACCTCGCCCGCAACCGGTTTTGGCCGGAATTTTGAGATTGCGTAAAAGAGCCTTTTTTACCGCTAGGCGGGCTGATTAAGGCCGCTTAGCTGGTTTTCGGGGAGGTACGGTGGGGCAAATCCGGCGGCGAGCCGTTGTTTCGGGCCGTTTCCCCCTCGTGGAGGCTGTCCCCGTCGGGCGTTTTACCGCTGTCTGCCGTATTTTACCGTGTATCTCCCTCCGCAACCCGCCCGTACCTGCCACTTTTTCCCAAAATTCTTGGTGAAATCGCCCAATTCTGCCGCTGGAACACCCAATCACGGCTAAAAATTGCTGAATTTGCGGCTGCGGCGCAATGGTCCGGGCACACCTCTCCCGCAGCCAGTTTTGGCTGAAAAAACAGAGATCGGAAAAAACCGCTTTTCGCCGTTAGACGGGCTGGTTAAGGCCGCTTAGCCGTGCGTTGGAGCGGTACTGCGGGGCAAATCCGGCGGCGAGCCGTTGTTTCGGGCTGTTTTCCCCTCGTGGAGGCTGTCCCCGTCGGGCGTTTTACCGCTGTCTGCCGTATTTTACCGTGTATCTCCCTCCGCAACTCGCCCGTACCTGCCACTTTTTCCCAAAATTCTTGGTGAAATCGCCCAAGTCTGCCGCTGGAACACCCAATCACGGCGAAAAATTGTCGAATTTGCGGTTGCGGCGCAATGGTCCGGGCACACCTCTCCCGCGACCAGTTTTGGCCGGAATTTTGAGATTGCGTAAAAGAGCCTTTTTCGCCTTTAGGCGGGCTGGTTAAGGCCGCTTAACCGTGCGTTGGAGCGGTACTGCGGGGCAAATCCGGCGGCGAGCCGTTATTTCGCGCCGTTTCCCCCGTGTGGGGTCTGCCCTAGTCTTGTAGGCGGGGTTCATTTTACGGATTATGCCGTGATTTTTGCCCCGCAACTCGCCAATATATGAACTCTCTATAGAAAATCTCCATCATAGCTGCCCGGATATGCCGCCGAATCGCCCCGTTACGGTGAAAAAGTGCTGGAATTATGGCTGTGGCGCAATGCTCTGGGCACACCTCTCCCGCTGGCCGCGTTTGGCCGGAATTTTGAGATTGTGTAAAAGGGCCGGTTTAGCCGCTAAACGGGCTGGTTAAGGCCGCTTAGCCGGTTTTCGGGACTGTACTGCGGTGCAAATCCGGTGGAGAGCCGCTATTTTGGGCCGTTTCCCCCACGTGGGGTCTGCCCTTAACGTCCATCACCGGATCTGCCGCCGAGCCTCCTCCACTATCCGCCCCGCGTCTCCGCACTCTCCGCCCCGCTTTGCAATCCACCGGCCCAAACACATACTCCTCCGCGTCTTCCGGCGGCCCCTCCACGATCACCGACTGGTACCGGTCCCCCCAGATATGCCCGGTCCTCCCGTCATGCACGTTGTACCGGACCGCGTACGTCTGCTTGATCCACTGCATAATCTCCGGCAGCATAAGCCCGTCGGCGGGCTTGATGTAAAAGCTCACCCAGGGCCCGCAAAACCGCAGCCCGCGCAGCTCAAACACATAGCGTTTCCGCGCCTCGTTGAGCACCCGCATAAACCGTGCCCTTTCCCGCTCGTCCCAGAATAACGGCTCCCTGTTGTTCACCGCCGTGCAGACAAAGTACCAGACTCCGGCGGCCAAAATACGTAAAGCTCTCATTCGCTTCCGCAATGCGCCCACAAAACCCGGTTTCCGGCGCGGAGCAAAAAATGCGCCCGAATTCTTTTTAAAAAACTTCGCAATGTTAAACCTCTGACAAATTCTTGTATCCCGCTTGACATTTTTTTACAAAAGTGATAATAATAGAGTATGTTTTTTATACGAAGCCCCTCCCTCCTTCGTTTTGGACTTCTGTTTTGCGCAAAAAATACCAGTGTTCATTCGTAAGATGCGGTAAAACCCGGTTTATTCGCCAAAATCGAACATCAGGCCGCCCAAAAGCGTTGCCGGTTCTTTTCGTTCTGCTGGCAACAACTCCGCCCATTCAGATGGTTCGGAATTTCGTCCGCTGTTTTGAAAAAGCCGGAACAAACAGGCCAACGGGGACAGCCCAATTCACACGGCGGCGGGCGGTACTGCTCCATATTCTGTTGACGACGGGAATCGCGGTCCCCTCGTTTGCCCAATCCGAAAATATTTCGCCAGAGTTGCCGGGAACAAACTCGGCTGCCGATACTTTCTATGCCCTGTTCGACATCAACGCAAGCAACCTTGTGCTGAATTTCGGAGACCGATTGGCAAACGCCAGTTTCGCCAATGTAACATTTAAAACAATAGCCCAAAACCTATATCCCGGAACATGGTTTTGGGAAACCGGCGACCGCTTTCTCGTAAATCAATTCGGCCACCCCTATCAAGGTTCCGCCTACTTCTCAAGCGCCCGCGTCAACGGATTCAATTTTTACCGGTCAATACCGTTTGCATTCATCGGAAGCCTCCAGTGGGAAATAGTGTACGAACCGAACTCCAGCATCAACGATGTCATTACCACAACCATTGGCGGCATATCTTTGGGAGAAATGCTACACCGGCTTTTTCTCGAAGTTGACGAATCCCCGTCTGCCGGAGCAAAAATCGGCAGTTTTTTTATCAGCCCCGTTGGAAGGTTTAACGCGATTTTCAACCGTCCAAAACTGGAGAAGGGAGTCGGCGCTATGTACCGCCTGTCGTTTAACGCCGGATTTGAAAAATCATTCGCCCATTTTGCGGGACACCAAACCGAAGCCCTTTCGTGGCAGTCTCCCGGCATGTACGCCGGCGCAAACGTGATATACGGCGACCCATTTACGCAGGAAATCTTGAAACCCTACGACCAATTCGAAGCAAGCGCGGACTTTGCGACCAACATTGCTTCTTACAATATGCGCATTATTTCGGACGGCTATCTTTTTTCCCTCACCCCTTCGCGCACCCCAAAAACAGATACCAGCACCGGTTTAACGATGCATTACGATTTTTTCAACGCAACCAACAACATCATTGACAACGTTGGCCACGGCAACATTCAATTTTCGAGCAACGCCATTGACTGGACCGTAAAACACGCCTATTCTCTTTCCGAACAGACGCATTTCTCCGTAAAAGCCCACGCCGGCCTTGTTTTATGGGGGACAAGCATGTACAACGATACCGTTATGAGCGAGACATATTTAAGAGACACGCGCAGCACCTACGGAATAGGCGAAAATCTCAAACTGTTTTTTACCGTGACCCGCGAAAAAACAGGCACGCTGGAACTTGCCGCAACAGGCTATCACATATCCAACATACCAGTAACCGCCAGCCATTCGACAGGAAACGTCTTTTTTCTCAACTGTTCAGCCACCTATGATTTTCCCCTCAACGAACATATCGGAATCGGCGCAACCCTCCGGTATTGGAACCTCTGGGGCCAGTACGACGCAGCCGAAAACATACATCGCACCCTAGCGTCAGCCGGCGCACATACGAGCTTCAGATTTTAGCCAGCCAGCCCGTCCCGAAACCATAGCACTCCCGCTCAAAAAGAATGAACAGATAAAAAATACTCATTCAAAACTTCATCTGGGCGCATTTTTTGCTCCGCAAAAAACCGGGCTTTGCGGGGCTCCGCGCTCACGCGCTCCGGCCCCAATGCTACGCATTGTGGCGGCTACGCCCCCCTCCAATCCCTTGCGCGGCAGCACCCCCTGACGGGGGTGAGCGGGATCCAAGCGCGGCGTTTTGCTGCGCAAACCCCCGAAAGCAAAACCGCAACGCGGACTTGCACCCCAAACGACAAAATTTTTCCTCCGTAGAAAAACCTTTGCCGACACATCGGCAAAACCTCCCGACATGTCGGCAAAACCTCCCGACACGTCGGCAAAACCTCCCGACACGTCGGCAAAACCTCCCGACACAGCGGCAAAAGTTCCCGACATGTCGGCAAGACCTCCCGACAAGTCGGCAAAGGTTCCCGACACGTCGGCAAAGGTTCCCTACATGTCGGCAGAAGTTCCCGACACGTCGGCAAAACCTCCCGACACAGCGGCAGAAGTTCCCGACACGTCGGCAAAACCTCCCGACACAGCGGCAAAGGTTCCCGACACGTCGGCAAAACCTCCCGACACAGCGGCAAGAATTTCCGACACGTCGGCAAAACCTCCCGACACAGCGGCAAGAATTTCCGACATGTCGGCAAAACCTCCCGACACAGCGGCAAAAGTTCCCGACACGTCGGCAAAACCTCCCGACATGTCGGCAAAGGTTCCCGACATGTCGGCAAAGGTTCCCGACACATCGGCAGAAGTTCCCGACATGTCGGCAGAAGTTCCCGACATGTCGGCAAAGGTTCCCGACACAGCGGCAAAAGTTCCCGACATGTCGGCAGAAGTTCCCGACACGTCGGCAAAAGTTCCCGACACGTCGGCAGAAGTTCCCGACATGTCGGCAAAGGTTCCCGGCACGTCGGCAAAGGTTCCCGACATGTCGGCAAAAGTTCCCGACACGTCGGCAAAACCTCCCGACACAGCGGCAAGAATTTCCGACACGTCGGCAAAAGTTCCCGACACAGCGGTAAAACCTCCCGACACGTCGGCAAAACCTCCCGACATGTCGGCAAAAGTTCCCGACACGTCAGCAGAAATTCCCGACACGTCGGTAAAACCGCTCTTTACAGAAACAGAAAGAAGGGCTATTATGAATTATCGCATGAACGCAAACATTTTACACCGGCGTATTTGATGAAGCCGGCCGCTCAAAGCGGCTGAAAGTGAGGTTATTATGAACAGAGACGTATTTTCCGCTTCCGAGGCGGAATTCCTTTCCTTCGCGGGCACCTTCCACGAGGGGACGAATGCCAACGCAACCCTGCTGGGCATCCCGGCCGCCCTCGTAAGCGACAACCAGGAGAAACTGTCCGCCTACATCATCGCCTATCACACCGCCGAAGACCCCAACGCGGGCAAAATCGACCGCGAAGACCGCAAGGAAAAGCGCGAAGCCCTGACCCAAAACATGCGCAAGATAAAGAACGCTTACCTTGACGCGGACCCGCTGGGCAAGGCAACCCCCGAAATCCTGATGGACTTCGGCCTCCAGCCCAAAGACCGCATCCGCACCGACGTGCCTGACCCCACCGAAGTCGTCCCCTTCACGCTGGAGAACGGCGAATACCTGCACGTCACCGTGAAACACCCCGCCCGCCCGCCGCGCTACAACGGCGCGGTCGCCTTCTACAAAGTGGGCGGCACCGCTCCCGCAACCCACAAAGAGCTGACCAGCAGCAAACTGCTCACCCGCCCTGTGGAGACGCTTGTCTTCGAAGACACGCAACTGGGCCAGACGCTCTCCATCGCGCTGTGCTGGGAAAACGAGAAGGGCCGGCTGGGACCGCCCTCGCCAATACAGAGCCACGTGATAGCGTAGGCGGGGGCCGTGTCACGTATATACTGCTGGCATAGTGGTATATACGAAAGGGGGCGCATATACCGTAGTTAGGCGCAATGCGGGCTAAATTTTTTATGAAAATATTTCCACTATTTTGTTGACAATATTTTCATAAATATGGTAAATTAGTAGACAAGGAGTAATTTAATGAAAAACATACTTGTTATTACTGGAAGTCCAAGAAAAAATGGAAATAGCACTTTAATGGCAAACGCATTTATTGAAGGGGCTAAAATGGCAGGAAATGAAACCATGTTATTTGAAGCCGGTAAAATGAAAATTAACGGTTGTATTGCTTGTGATACTTGTTTTACAAAAGGAATGGCCTGTTCATTTAATGATGATTTTAATAAACTTGTTCCAATGTTAGAAAATGCGGATATTATTGTTTTTTGTACACCATTATATTGGTTTACATTTCCTGCACAATTAAAATCAGTAATTGATAAATTATACTCTTTTAACAGAGGAAAGAAGGAATTAAAAATAAGAGAGTCAATTTTAATGGTTTGTGCGGAAACAAATGATATAAATGATTTCAAGGGAATAATAAAGACTTATAAATTAATTTTAAATTATAAGGGATGGAAAAACAGAGAAATATTGACAATCCCTAATGTAAATAAAATTGGAGAAATTCAAGAAACAGATGCATTGAAAAAGGCTAATAATATAGGGTTAGAAATTATATAAAATAGTGGAGTACGCCCCAACGTCGCCTAACAGGACTGTATATGCTTCGCCGCTGTTGGTGGCTACTCACCCGCCCGCGCCGATACAGTCGCGGGTGGATAGCATAGGCAGATGGACAGTGTTTCGTATATACCCGTAGTTATGCGAAATGCGGGCTAAATTAATTTAAAATTAAAAAAGTGAATTTGACTTGACATTAAATAAATATGAAGGTATAGTATAATTGAAAAAGGCTAATAAAGGAGATGAAAATGGGAAAAGGAGAAATAAAATATTTAAACGATAAAGCAATAATTAAAGATTTTAATGTGATTAGCTTGAATTCTATTGAAGATATAAATAATATAGACTATCCTATAGGTATTCATGTAGGATATAAACCAAAAATTGAAAGGCTGACTATCTTGAATGAAGTTTTATTACATAAAGCCTCGTTGGTTACTTTATTTTTGCATAATGAAAATATAAACTGGCTTAAATTGACCGATTTTCAAACATTAACGAATATTGAAAATATACGTATAATTAATCAAGCGGCAGGATTTTCTTCAATTGACGGTATTCAAAATTTTAAATATTTAAAATTGTTTTCTTTATGGGATCCTGTTTTGGATCCTGCCAGTAAAAAACTTGATCTTAGTATATTAAAATCATGTGAGAATCTGGAAGCATTGGTATTAGGGTTTCGGCTTACAAAGAAACAACTTGAACAAATATCTCTTGTTAAAAGTATAAAATATCTCAAATTACGTTCGTTAAGCACCAGGTATCTGTTTCAAGAATTTCCAAATATTGAATATTTAGAAGTTCAAAGATTAAATGACACATATAAAGAAAATGAAACATTATTAAAAATAAAAATGCCAAATTTAAAGGAGATTCGTATTTCTAAAACATTTGAAGAATTTGTGAAAGGAATGTTATCTTAAAGGAATAAGAATAATGATGTACGCCACCGCTTCGCATAACAGGGCTGTTTGCGCATCGCTGCTAGTAGGCGGCTCGGCCTCCGCAACGGCTAGGTCATTCCACTACGATCCATTCCCACGCCGTTGCTCCGGCACATTTTGTCCGCCCTGCAAAAATGCTGCGCATTTGCTTATTCGGGCGGCCAAAACGCCGTAAACAGCCGAAACGTTAGGCGCAATTGGGCTTAAATTTGTTGTAAAAAAAATGAGTAAAAATGACACACTTGACAAAAATTTTTGGGGTGGTTATAATGAAACAGTGGAAAGTTTAGTTAATAGAATAGACGATATAAAAGATTCCATTCTCAAATATGTACCCGCAAGGTGCATATATCTATTTGGATCTTATGCATATGGAACCCCAACTGAAGAAAGCGACATTGATATTTATACCGTTATTCCAGACGATATAAAAAATTTGACTGAATTATATGCAAAAATTGTTGTCGATTTGAGCTATAAAAAAAAATATATTTTTTAAATAATGAAAATATATTTAATAAACGAAGAATAGAAAATCTATTTGAGAAGACGATTTATCAAAAGAGAAAGATATTATATGAACATTAATGACGTCAAGGAATGGATGATAATAGCCGATGCCGATTTTTAATCGGCAAAAATTTTGAATGAATCGGTTCACAAATACAGGGAAGTTATTTGCTGTCTTTGTGCACAGGCAACTGAAAAATATTCAAAATGTTATTTGATATATAATGATATTGTTCCGCAAAAAACACATAATTTAGTTTTACTGAATGATAGATGCATTAAAATAGACAACAGTTTTGAAGGAATAAAAATGGAATGTGGTTTTATAAATAGATATGTTAATGAAATACATTATCCGTATAGAATTGAAGTGTATGAAGAAGATGTAATAGGCGCTTTTTTTGTCTAAAACCCAAGCGAAACGGCGCTTTCGCCCCTTATATATATGGAGGCGGCTATGCGGAAAAAACGCGAATTCGTTGAAGGGGCGGCGTATCACGGCGCTTCACGAACCAATGACAGAAAGCGGGTTTTTGAGCGCAATGCGGGGAGAAAAACCATGCCGCTTGTCATCAGGGACGCTAAAAACAACTTCGGCTTCACTCCGGCCAATTTTTGTATCATGCCCGCACATACACCCGCTCATCACACCCTGCAAAAAGGCAAACCTTTCGCAAATTATGCATTGGATCAAGACCCATTCGGCCAAACGCTGGAACCGCATGCATGGCCCCACGGACCATCTATGGGGGGGGGGGGGGGCATTTCGCCCGTGTCATTAAAGACCTGCGGGACTATTTTTTCGTGATGGAGTATATCGACCAAAACCCCATCAAGTCCGGATTGGCGCGGTCGTTGGGGGAAAGCCTCCGGCGCGTATTATATCCGGCGTAACGTTTCCGGCATGGTTGACTATACCGATCTGACCCGCCTGTCTTATGTCAGCCTGTTGCTGGCTCCGACGTACTGAATTGGCAACGCATGGGCGCCACGCGCCAAATTTGACACTTCTGTAGGAAGCGTGAATAGGGCTGGCAACATGCTTTCGAATACAGGCTCGAAACCTACGGTTCACAAACCGTTTGGAAACTGCTTGGAAAACGTTTGGAAAACGCAGGTTCATTCCAAACGCCCCTACAATTCACGCAGCAAGCGCTCAGCAAGCGGCGATAACAGAGCGCAGTTTGAGTATGCGCGACGGTTCCACTGAAAGCTCGTCAACGCCCATTTCAACAAACGTTTTGGTCAGCGCAATATCCGCCCCCAGGCTGCCGCAAATGCCGCACCAAACGCCCGCTTTATGGGCGTTGTCGCACGTCATTTTAATAAGCCGCAGTATCGCTTCGTGATGGGGGTCGCAAAAAGAAGCAATGGAATCGTTCTGTCGGTCTATGGCGAGGGTGTATTGCGTCAAGTCATTGGTGCCGATGCTGAAAAAATCCGCTTCCCTCGCCAGCATGTCGCTAATAACCGCCGATGCGGGGGTTTCAATCATGATGCCGATGGGAATGTCGGCCTTAAAGGGAGCGCCTTTCGCCGCAAGCTCTTCCCGCGCCATTTTCGCCAGGTTTTTTGCCCGCAACAACTCATCAAGCGAAGCTATCATGGGAAACATGATGGCCGCGTTGCCGTGAGCCGAAGCCCGGTAAATCGCCCGCAACTGGGTTTTGAAAATATCGGGACGGGTGAGACAAATCCGTATGGCCCGCATGCCCAGAGCGGGATTATCCTCTTTGGGAAGCTCGAAGTAATCCGCCTGTTTGTCCGCTCCTATGTCCAAGGTGCGGATTATGACCTGGCGATTCCCCATTTTCTCAACCACCTTCCGGTAGCTTTCGTATTGGGTCTCTTCATCCGGGTAGTTATCCCTGCCCAGATAGAGAAATTCGCTGCGGAACAAGCCGACGCCTTCGGCGTCCCCGGCGAGAGCCGCGTCAACATCGCGCACGGAACCGATGTTCGCGTAGAGCTTCATTTCCTTGCCGCTTTTGGCGCGGGTGGGCTTGCCTCGCGCTTGTTCAAGAATTTCCCGCTCGCGCCGCGCCTGCTCCGCTTTCGCATCCAAGCCGCTGATGACCGTCGGCTCCGGGTCCACATACAAAACGCCGGTTTCGCCGTCCAGCGCCGCCTCCTTGCCGGACAAGTCGCCGGAAAGAAACTCGCCAAAACCAATAATCGCCGGAATTCCCATGGTTCGGGCGAAGATCGCCGTATGGGAATTGACCGCGCCCTGACGGGACACCAGGGCGAGGACTTTGCTCCGGTCAAGCTGGGCGGTCTCGCTGGGGGTGAAATCATCGGCGGCAAGGATCGCTGGATCGCCATTGTCGATCTGCCCCTGTCCTTTGCCAGCTAGCATTTCGATCACCCGTTTGGAAATATCGTATACGTCAATGGAACGGGCTTTCATGTACTCATCGTCCATGCCGGCGAATTCCTGCGCCAAACGGGAGCCGGCGGTGTTGACGGCATACTCGGCGCAAACCTTCTCGGTTTTGATGATCTCGACAATGGGGTCGCAATAGTCGGCGTCTTCCAACATTATGCGGTGGATTTCAAAAAGCAGGGCGTTTTCCTCTCCGATTTTATCCGCCATAGTAGCGGCTAACGCATCAAGCTGATCAGACGCGGACTGCCTCGCCGTATTGAACCGCTCAATTTCTTGCTCCACATCGTCTACATGCCGTTTTTCAACGGAAAGGCTTTTTCGTTTGAGAAAGGAAAGCCGGCCTTTAGCGATGCCGGAGCTTACGCCTTTGCCTTGCAAGGTGATCATGTCTGCCTCCAGTGGGACTATTTACAGATGCGCGGACAGAAAGGCTTGAGCCGCTTCTATCGCCGCCGCTTCGTCTTCGCCTTTCGCCTTAATAATAATGGCGTCATTCTGCTTTACCCTGAGTTTCATCAGGGCAAGCAGACCTTTGCCATCGCAGGACGCGCCGTTATCTTCACGGGAAATAGTAATGACGCTTTTAAATTCAACCAGTTTTTTGATAAAAAGACCGGCGGGCCTCGCATGAATCCCCACGGGATCTTTAATCGTATACCTAAACTCTTTCATTTTCATCTCCTTCTCAACTATATTATACGGTGAGGCGAATCGCCCCATCTGGCAATAACCGTTTGACAACAACCGCAAAGGCGAAAAAGGCGCCGGAGGCGCTCGTCAGTCAAACGCCTCGCTCCCTACCGCCGCCATGCAGACTGCCAATCCGCGCAAGCGGCCATTAGCCGCCCTGTAAACCGGCGCGTATCTTTTTACATCGTGGCGCCGGCTTCCGAGTAACTCATGTCACCGACCGGGCCGTCAATGCTATATGTCTTTGTCGTGTAATTATAAACCAGTTTGGTTACGCTGGAGTTGCCAAGCTGTCTCGAAACTTCAACGCCAATCGCCGCAAGCAGGAACGAAAGCGCCCCGCCGTGGGCAATAAGCAGGACATTCCCGCCGCCGGGGTTTTCGGCAACAATGGTATCCATACCTTTACGCAGACGTGTATACACCTCGGA
>JAISCO010000235.1 GCA_031265535.1 Spirochaetaceae bacterium
GACAGTCTTGGCGTTGTAAAAGGCGGAGAAGACGTACCGAAAGAAACGGTTGATGTCGATGACCAATGCCTTTTGACGTTGAAATGCAAGAGCGGCGCCTTCGGCACGATAGAAGCGACGCGGAACGCCTGGGGGCGCAACAATTACATCACGTTTGAGATTCACGGAACAACAGGCTCGGTATACTTTAACTATGAGAGGCGGGACGAATTACAGGTTTGTTTTGCGAGCGACCCGGGCGACCGGCGCGGCTTTAGAACGGTATACACCGGCCCGGCCCACCCCTACGGCGAGGCTCTTTGGCCGATACCGGCGCTCGGCATCGGATACACCGAGACAAAAATCATCGAAATGTACGAGTTCATCAAGGCGGTATCCGAAGGCAGGCAGGCAGAGCCAAATTTTGAAGACGGCTACGCCATCGAACTGCTGGGAGATGCGGCCTTCAAATCCGCCTCATCAGGCTTATGGGAGAAAATCAAACCGGTAAAGGGATAGTGAGCAGTGGACAGTTAGCAGTGAGCAGTTAATAATGAGCAGTTAACAGTGAGCAGTTAACAGTGGACAGTTAGCAGTGAGCAGTGGTTAGGGACAGATTCCTAGCCACTGAACGCTAATTGAGCAGTGAACAGTTGCTAATTGTTAATTGTGGTCGGCAACTATGTTGCCGCGCAGCGTTGAAAAAGTTCATTAATAATGGGTGGGGGCAGCGGAATAGACCGGAATGTTCGCCAACTTTCGTTGGCGCGCGCAGCGGAATGAGGACTATGGAGCGAGGGGGAGCAGTGACGAAAAAGTTCCTCATGTGCCTCAAAATTTTAACGGTTTATGATCAATGCGCTTCCCCTTTTTATTTGAATTCCTCACTGCTAACGGTTCACTGCTCACCCCCCCCCCCCCTTCAAATTTGCGGCGCCGCCTAAAATTTTAATGACAGCCCGATGCTTAACACAGATACTACGTTATAGCCTACTTCTAAATATGCGCCTACATTTTTTGTAAAGAAATACCGCGCGCCTATATTAAATCCCAAAAGAATTGTGCCGCGGTTAATTTCGGCCGAAGTGGGCGACATTATAAATCCGCCGGCATACTCTGTTCGAGTATCTTCAACCTTTTGCTGCCAAATAACCCAGCCAAGCGTCAAACTTATGTAAGTGTCAAGAGTTTTAATAAGATTAAGATGCCAGCTTGCCCTTGCGCCGAAGCCCATAGTAGTATCGCTATATCTCGCAACGCCATAGTCCGCCTTGTTCATCGACATACCAAAATATCCACCCACAGAAAGCGGCAGTTCCTGCAGCATATATTCAACACTTGCGGAAATAGGCGGCACCCGCATCTCATAGGGCGCAGCGCTGTATCCAATGCCGGCGTTAATTAAAAATTTATTTTCTTTAACCAATTCGCTGTAAGAATAATACCAGTTTTCCTCTGTCTGCGCCGGTTTCTCTGTCAGTTCTATTTCCTCTATCACTTCTACCACTTCCAGTTCCACTGGCGGCTCATCTACCGGCTTCAGTTCCACTGTAGGTTCCTGCGCCGCGAGTTCGGGCGGCGGGGGGGCATCCATATACGGAATATAATCCTCATATTTGCGTCTGACAAACTCATTTACAGTGCCCGGCTGCCCAACCCCGGCTTCCAGATAGAGTATTTCTAATTTTTCTTCCCAATCATTTTGATTAAGCGTTAGCTCGCCGTTTTTGCCTTGCAGCGTTATGCCTCCAGACTTGCCGTCAAAAAAATCAAGCGCTTCCTCGGTAGTATATTCTTTATTGACGCCGGTAATGGCATTTTTATAATTGAGGAATTTTACTAAATCTTCATTAGTCATCCTGTCAAGCTGTTTTTGACGGTCCCCGCCGGCGGCGTATATTCTTCTGAGATCATTAATAAGCGCGTTTCCTGTATTTGCGTCCCAGCTTCCGACATCAATCAGATCAGACCTTCTCTTGCCTTGAAGAATTTTAGCCGCGGCCTGAGTAGCCTGATCACCCTCCCGGTTGCTGCTAAACACAGCGCTTTTTTCAGTGTTGTCTTCCTGCGCCTGAGCTTGTACCGGTTCCTGCTCCTGCGCAAAAATCAAAGCTGACGTTAACGCCGTTATAATCAATCCTAACACAATTTTTTTTGCCATTTTTTTCTCCTTTACCTATGGCTTCAAAGTTTTAAGATAAGCGTTTGGATTTCATAAAATTATAAAATCAAGAGACGGCCAAAAGACTTGCCGGCAAATACGATGACGCTTATCACGATTTTTTAAGCAGAAAGCGCTGTCTTTGTTATGTCATTTACCCATCCCCCGCATCAAATATACGCGGCGTCAGTAAGATTTTGCGGGAAACTGTCCGCATTTACGAATTGTATAACAGAAATATTCGTATTGTCAATCAAAAGCAGCCGCCCTTGATATAATTTTGCTACGTCGGACAAATCCCGCCTCAAGAACAAAAATGCGGAAAAAACCCCATTGAAACTCACAGATAAACGGCTTCTCTCCGGCCTTTTCCACGAGGCCCGGAAAATACAATGCCTATATACCAAAGTCTCCTGTCTTATGGGCAAAATCCGTCAAGCCTTCCCAAGCAAAGCGTATAGTGTTCAGCCTATGCTGAACTCGCCCAGTGGCTGTTACAGACGAATCCGGCGCTCCCAACGCCGCCCAATCACAGTTACGTGTATAGAAGGGGATTTGCGCCCCTGTTCCTTTGAAATATACAAAAAGATAATATACCTGTTTCTCAAAAAATGTCAACACGGGAAAAGGAAGAAGGACAAAGTAAAAAGGAAGAAGTAAAAAGGAAGAAGGAAGAAGGAAGAAGGAAGAAGGAAGAAGGAAGAAGGAAGAAGGAAGAAGGAAGAAGGAGGAAGGAGGAAGGAGGAAGGAGGAAGGAGGAAGGAGGAAGGAGCAATTAACGATTAGCAATGAGCAATTAATAAGGAGTAATTACCTCTTACAAAGAGGGGAAGCGCATCAATCATAAATCGTCAAAATTTTGAGGTAATATGATGAACTTTTTCGACGCTGCTCCCCCTAGTTCCATAGTCCTCATTTCGCTGCGCTCCATTCCGGTCTATTTCACTACCCCCACTCATTAACAATGAGGAGGAGTGAGGAGGAAGAAGGAAGAAGGAAGAAGGAAGAAGGAAGAAGGAGCAATTAACAATTAATAATGAGCAATTAAGAAGGCGGCTAAAAGTAAAATTACTGAAATGGGATATTGCAATTGTGTGATGATTTGGATATATTTTACCCAAAATGAAATATTAAAAATAACTCATCGAATAGATTATTTTAAAACTGTAAGAGAATATTGGGAAAATGAGCCTCCCCACCGCAGAGGCACAAACAAGTTTGCGGCGGGGTATTAAACCAGACTTTGCAAATAAACCGCGAAGTCAAAGAAGTCGAATAAGTTTTAAGAGACGCCCTCTTTCTCTTTCCTTCTTCGAGTTTTTCGACTTTGAGGTAATATTCTTCTTCCGGTCTTGAGACCGCTACAAACAGTTTGAAAAATATCAAGATACAAGGACTCCAGACAGAGAATTAAATAATGAATAAAAACGCATATAACGCATTTTGTAAATGCAGAGATAATTTTCGCGCAATCACTGATGATATAAAAAACGCTCTGCCGCGTCTGCAAGAATTTCAACAGCGTCTTGTAGATTCGCGCTCCGGCCCCGTGTATCATGTCGATACGCCCGTAGTATACAATACCGCGCTTGACGATGTGGATGAAAGCGCCGATATACGCCTGATACTTGTAGGAGACAACCCGGGACGGCGTGAACAGATGGCGGAAAACCGCCGCTATCTTGTTGGACAATCCGGAAATATCGCGGAAAATTTTTTTAGGCGGGAACCGGACTTGTCGATTGATTTTAGAAAAAATGTAATCATAGTAAACAAGACCCCGGTGCATACGGCGCGTACCGCCGAATTAAAGGAATTATGCGCTCTTGGCGGCGAAAAAATGAAGTATATGATTGACGATTCCCAAATAAAAATGGCGCGGCTGCTTGCGGATTTTTTTTGCGCGCTGCGCGTTCCAATCTGGATAACCGGCTACTCGGAGATGAACCGGCGCGGCATTTTCGCGGTGTACACCGGCGCGCTTCAAGCCTTAATCATGAATGGGACTCTTGATAAAAACAGCGTATTCATTTACCGCCATTTTTCGATGAATCAATTCACGATAGACCTGCGTAAAAAAATGCCGGAATACGGAACCGGCGCAGTGGAAACACTGCGCCGCATTGGAACGGAGTACCGCAAAAGAATTTTATGTGTTTAAGCGGACGCGCCAAATATAAATCCGGCATTCGGCTGATTAAAATCTTTGTTTTATGCTTACTTCCCGCGGCGCTTTTCGCGGAAAATGTTGACGATGCGGAACTCGTGTGGCGGCAGGTTTTAGGGGGAGCGGCTATCACAAAACCTGCCGCCCAGTTAGACTCCGTCGTGATTGTCTGCGAAGGCGGCTTGGTCAAGGCTTTTGGCAAAGCGGGAGGGCTTCTTTGGGAATACAAGGCGGGCGGGCGTTTGCAGCCGTTTATATCACGCTCGGCATCCGGCGCAAGCTATATTTGCCGTACAAACGGTCTATTTTTAGCTATAAACCGCTCCGGCAGGCTGTTGTGGCAAGTGAATCTAAAAGAAGGACTCGCCGCGCCGCCGTTAACCGGCTGGGACGACAGGGTATTCATATTTTTATCCAAAAGATTGCTCTGCTTTACCGCATCCGGAACACGGCTTTGGCAGTTGGAGCTTGAAAGTCCTCTTGTCCTCCCGCCTGTACCGGATAAATCAGGTGGTTTTGCCGCTGTTTTAGAGAACAAGAGTTTTATAAGGGTAAACGCTTTTGGACAGTTGTATGCCGTACAGCTTGACGACATACCGCGCACCCTGCTGCCGCTTCCGCCGGAGACGGACGGGAGACCGCCTCAAGCCGCGCTGTACTCCAACGGCGTTCTGGAATTTATTCGTGAAGACGGCGCCGGAAATCCGCGCCGTTTTTTAACACGCTTTCCAAGCCCGCCCATCACCGCCGCGGAACGGGACGGTCTGCTTGCGGCGCTGCTGACAAACGGCGATCTTACGCTGTTTTCGCCGGAACACGGCATTTTGTGGAGCGTACGCACGGCGCTCTCTGCCGCCGGAAATCAAAATGTGGAAATTAATTGGGATGAAGAAGAAATATACGTGCTCTCGCAAAACGGCGGTGAAGGCTACAATCTAAACGGCAGGCGGCTTTGGAATATGCGGCTGCTCGGCAGCGCCGCCATGCCCGTCATATACGACGGCATTCTGTATTCCAGCGGCAAGGATTGGATATTCTACGCTTACCGTGTCGAAGGCAAGGAAAAACCGTCCGCGGCGCAAGGGCTTGAGTCTTACAATCTAAAAACAGGGGGCGATTACGGACTGGGAAAAGCGCCTTCATACTTGGAAGCACAAAATCTGCCGCGCTCCGGCGCTTTAACGGACATCCTGGACAAAATTGAAACCTGTGTACGGCACGGCAATATTGGTGTGATGGAACCTTTGTATACCAAAATACTGCTCGCGGCAGCCGGCGGCGCCGGACTCGGAGCGGAAAATATCAATCAGCGTCTCAAAGCGATAAGTCTTTTGGGACGCGCCGGTTCGCGCGAAATTATCCCATTTTTAACCGGACTTTTTCGCCGCGATAAAAACATTCAGGTAAAAAGCGCCGCCGCGCAAGCTATCGGCGCGATAGGCGTTGACCCTGACGGCAGGGCGCTTGCCGCTTTTGCCGAGTTTATTGCCGCCCCCCACACGTATTCCCATGAACGCCTGCTCTCAAATCTTGCCGTATCCATAGGCAGTCTGTGCCGTTTTTCCGGACCGCCGCTCAGCAGACTTGGTATTCCTCTGCTCATAAGCCTGACAGACCACAGACAGCCTAAAAGTGCCCGCCAACGCGCCGGACAGGAACTGTCCTTGCTCTACGGCAAATGAAAGCAAACCAAATAAAAAAACTAAGAAGCGCCGGCCTCCGCCGCTATAAATGTAAGATAATCGCCGTAAGCTGTTTTGTGCGCCGACGCGATGGAACGCAGGTCTTCGGCGTTTATCCAATTATTGCGGTACGCTATTTCCTCAATACACGATACGTACAAACCTTGCCGTTTTTGAATGGTCGCGATAAAGTTAGCCGCCTCTAAAAGCCCGTCGTGCGTACCGGTATCAAGCCACGCCATGCCGCGGCCTAAAAGCTCAACAGAAAGTTTTTTGGCTTCAAGGTAAGCGTTATTCACAGATGTAATTTCAATCTCGCCGCGGCTGGAAGCTTTTACATTTTTCGCTATTTCCAG
>JAISCO010000248.1 GCA_031265535.1 Spirochaetaceae bacterium
GTATTTTGTCAGTGTCTGAGCTATGTAATTTTGACGGGACTTGGGTTGACCGAAAGTAAGGGAATATGGGGAAAGTTTACCGGATGGCTAAGGGTAGTTCGGACGAAGTATCCGCCTATCTGGGTGAGGAAACAGGTAATTTCGGAGGATTTTCACCGATATTTACCTAAAATGAAGCATATGAGGGTATTTGGGAATATTATGAAGTCCATGCGTACTGATGCTTTTCTCTATAAAACTGCCTAAAATCTTGCGACTCACAAGTTATATTCTTTTTGTGTAATATAATAAATATCAGTTATTGCCGAAGCGGAAACATAGCTTTCAATTATTTCCTTTTCAGATAAGACAATAATCTTTGCGGCATCCTGGCAATAAGGTTGCCTATTTAACAATACATCAAGTACGATATTGGTGTCAATTAATGCTTTCATACTTTTGCAACCTTTCCAATCGTATGTCCTCAAGGGAAATATTAGAAAATTGAATAGTGCCTATCAACGATTGTGTGATAGATCCGGGTAACATTTCATTAATCATTTGTCTGGTTACATGAGGTTTTTCTTCTTTTTTATTAACCGGCAATATTATTATTTCTATATCTTTATTCCGGAATGATTTTGGCAACGGAAATAATGTTTCCAGCGTTTTACTGTCAATAATCTTTCTTAATGCTTCCATAATTTATCCCCAAATATTTTACCTACAATATTTCGCCAGTATTGTATGGTAGCATACAATACTGGCGATGGTAAACGGCGGGTTTTTCGGTCACGAAAAACCCGCCGGCAGGCGGCAGCCTTTTACGGCGCGGTATTAGACTCCACTGCGAATAAAATTCAGAATTGCTGATATGAAAACCGGAATCAGTGAAAACTGCCCCAGCGCTTGCCTGTTTCCGTAGTAACCCGCAGAGGCACGGAAAGTACGGCCGCTTTTTCCATAACACCCCGGACAATCTGCGCCGTTTCTATAGCATCCGCTTCAGGGCCTTCGAGAATAAGCTCGTCATGTACTTGTAACAAAAGCCGCCAGCGCTTGCCGGGATCGCGCCCCTCATTCAATCCGGTGAGCGCCTTATCCAGGTCTATCATAGCCCGCTTCACTATATCGGCGGCTGTTCCTTGTATAGGGGTATTTACGGCAATGCGTTCGGCGGCTGCTTTTTCGGTTTTGTTGGGCGAATTTATCGTTGGTATCATGCGCCGCCGTCCAAAAAGTGTCGATACATAACCGGTTTTTTCGGCTCCTTCTATAATACTGTTAAGCAGTTCTCGAACGCCGCTGTACGTCTTAAAATAAGTATCAATGAACAGAGTCGCTTCCGTACGGCTTAGGCCCATCTCGTCGGCAAGCCTGAAGGCGCTCATACCGTACATCACGCCAAAATTTATAACTTTGGCCATACGCCGCTGGGAAGAATCAACCTGATCCTCCCTAATGCCGAATATACGCGCCGCTGTTTCCGCGTGAATATCCTTGCCGGAGTTAAAAGCCTCTGTAAGCGCGGCGTCTTTAGAAAGATGCGCCAGAACAACCAACTCAATTTGACTATAGTCGCCGGAAATAAGCATCATCCCGGGCGAAGCTACAAAAGCCTCGCGGATACGCCGTCCTTCCTCGTCCCTGACCGGAATATTCTGTAAATTCGGATCGCGGCTCGAAAGACGGCCAGTTGCGGTGCCATTTTGGATAAAGCTGGTATGAACGCGCCCGCTGCCGTCGGCAATTGCGGGAAGAACATCGACATAAGTTGATTTTAGTTTACTCAAAGCGCGGTGACGCAGAATAAGTTCCGGCACACGGTCGGTGCGGGCAAGTTCGTTAAGCACAGCCATATCGGTCGAATAGCCGGTTTTTGTTTTCTTGCCCCGCTTGAGCCCCCGCTCGTCAAAAAGTACCTGCTGTAGTTGCCTGGGGGACGAAAGATTAAACTCGTGCCCGACAATTTTCCATGTTTCCGCCTGGATCCAGTCTATGTCGGCGCCAAGTTCCGCGCCATAAGTCCGCAGCGCGGGGATTTCTATTTTAATCCCGACACACTCCATCTCCGCCAAAATCGGCACTAACGGCATCTCCAGCGTGTAGAACAATGCTTCTACTCCGGTTTCTTTTAGTTTCTTTGTAAAAATTTTTTTGATGCGAAGGCAAATATCGGCGCTCTCTGCCGAATAAGCGCAGGCGGTTTCCAGCGGTGTTTCGTGGAACAATCCGCCTTTGGGGACAATCGAAAAGTAACTTACAGCCTCGTAGTTCAAATGATCGTTGGCAAGAGCCGCAAGCGTGTAACTGGAACGCTCAGGGACAAAAAGCCACGCGGCAATCATAGTATCGTAGATCGCGCAATTCCAGCGTGGAAGCCCCCACGCCCGTGTAACTTCATAATCGAACTTTGCGTTATGCGATACTACCATAATATCGGGATTGTCCAATAATGGCGCAAGTATGGCAAAAACAGCGTCCGGCGGCAGACAACGCCGGTCCCGGTCGGCAGACGCGGGACCGTGGAGGGCCAACGGTATGTAAACCGCTTCGTTGATCTGTACAGCAAGCGATATACCGACCAGCTTGGCGCGCCAATCATCCGGCGAATCGGTCTCGAATCTAAGCGCAAAATATTTCTGCGCCCTTGCCCGCGCGAGAAAATCATCCAGTTCCTGTAAATCAAGGATAACACGGTAATTACCCGCCTTTTCGCCGGGCGCATCCGGCGCGCTGTCAATTACAGCGGGAGCGGATCTCACGGCGAACTCCACGCCTGTTTCGGGTTTCGGAGAAGTAGAGCCGCTTTCGAGCTCTTTTGCCAAAGACGGAATGTTTTCGCTGATAAGAAAGGCTGCCCCCGCCTTACGGTCAAGATTATAAATATTTAAATCGTCTATACATTCAAACGGCATCGGCACATCACAGCACAAAGTTATCAATTTTTTAGAAAGATAGGCGCTTTCTTTTCCAACCGCAAGTCTTTTTGCTGTAGCGCCTTCGATAGAGGCAAGATTCTGATAAATTCCGTCTAAAGAGCCATAACGGGACAATAATTTTAACGCTGTTTTACCACCAATTCCACTTACACCCGGAACATTATCCGAGACATCGCCCGTTAATGACAGCAAATCCAGAATTTGTTCCGGCGAAACACCCCATTCAGTGTGTACTTCATCCGCGCTCATAGTTTCGTAACGCAGTTTGCCATGTAAATCTTGCTGTTTGGTGGAAGAACTTGACTTTAATGGTCTAAGTTGAAAAATATTACCGCCCACAAGCTGCAATAAATCTTTGTCAGAGGAAACAATATAACAGGGACGCCCCTCGTTGCGGCATTTTTTAGCCAGCGTAGCTATAATATCGTCCGCCTCGAAACCGTCAACCTTTAATAGCGGGATTTTAAGAGCGTTAAGAAAAGTTTCAACAAGCGGAACCTGGTCGTGTAAATCGTCCGGGGCTTTTTGGCGCTGAGCCTTATACTGCGGAAACAGTTTGTGACGAAAAGTCGCGGTACGCGAATCGAAAGCGGCGGCAATAAAACAAATCTCGCTTCCTTCCAACAGCGAAATAAGCGTCCGTGAAAAGCCAAACAGCGCCGATATATTCTTGCCGTCTTTATTACGAAGCGGACGGGAAATGAACGCAAAATATGAACGGTAAATCAGCGCGTAGGCGTCAATAAGATAAAGAGCATTGTTATTCATAAAAACTAATTAACCAACTCATCGTCAATCATAAGTATCTGCCCGTGTTCACGTTCGTCACGGAACCAGTCCATAAACATTTTTATAGCGGCGTCGGAATCACGCTTTGGCAAGGGACCCATAAAACTGACCTCGTCCTGTATTTCGGCGCGGCGGCGTGGGGAGACGTTAGAAAGAATTTTTTCCGCAAACATATCTTTTTGACCCTTTACAAGACGCGCAATATCCTGAGAACTCATGGCGTGGAGTTTTTGCTGAATAGGTTTATCATCCGCTTTAATCACATCATCAAGCGTGTACAAACGTTCTTTAAGCTCAACGCTAAGATCGGGGTCTTCATCATATAAATCGTTCAGGATTCTATCGCCAAAAGAAACGGCCGAATGTTTTAGGATAGCCGCCAGCGCCCCTACGCCGTCAACATCGCTTGTAGCCGCGCTTCCGATTTTTCGCGCTTTTTCGCGCAAAGCCGCCGCCGTTTTTTCCAAAGCTTCAGGTGAAATTTTACCAAGCCGCCCTATACGGCGCACAGTTTCAATCTGCCACTCCGCTTCCGCGCAGGCAAGCGTCTGGGCTGCCAGTTTAGGATTTATTCTTGAAAGAATCATCGCTCCTGCGGCCGGAAGCTCGTCCCGCAGCAGCATTGCTATCTGTTCGCCGGAAAAATCCTCTAAAAAACTAAAAGAAGTTTCCCGCGCACCCGGTACGGAACGGCGCAAAAAAGCCTCGCCCTTTTCCGGCCCGAAAGCGGCGTATAGAAGCCGCCGCGCTTCTTCCAGTCCACCGGACGCGCCCCCGTAAGACAACGATGAAGAAAGAAGCCCCTGAAATTCGGCAAAAACTTCAGCCGCCTCCTCTTTTGTTATGCCTTTAATTGAGGCAATTTCACGGGATATGAGCTCAACTTGATCCTCGCCCAGATTCGCGAGCACCTTGGCCGCCTGATCCGGCCCTATCAGAATAAGAAACTTTGCGACTTTTCGCGGACGGGCGTCTTTGTTAGGTTCAGATTCGATATTTTTGGATTGACCGTCAAGAAACGAACTGTACGGGATTTTGGCAAAAGCCTCTGCCTTTACCCGCCATCCGC
Organism: Spirochaetaceae bacterium; assembly: GCA_031265535.1. Taxonomy (GTDB): domain Bacteria; phylum Spirochaetota; class Spirochaetia; order Treponematales; family Breznakiellaceae; genus JAIRMY01. The sequence goes on from JAISCO010000248.1 coordinate 4,780, forward strand.
CGCTGTCTGCCGCCGCGTCTTCCATTTTTACCGGTTTAGTTTCCTTTGGCAAGACATCTCCTGTACTACGTTTGTATGCATCCAGTTTTCGCTTCATTTCAATGTCCATTATTTATTTTAGCAGATGCCCCCCTTAACCGCAAGCCCGCCATTTGCCCGCCATTTGCCATGGAGGCACATGCGCTCCGCGCCGGCATCCCGGAAGCAGGGTTCCAACCTCTGCCTTTGCTAAGGCAAGGGCGGTTGGCATACGCGCCCGTCAGCCCTTTTACCTTTTCCTTTTTATTTAGCATGGCGGCGGAGCGGTCTTCACTTCGATAGCGGCGTTCAAAGTTTCGTCATTTGTTATGGATGCGACCTGTCCTCCTGTCCATTTTTCATTGCTAATTGCTAATTCTTAACTGTTCCTTTTTCCTTTTTACTTAACTTTAACTTACCGGCAAGTTCCGCTAAAATAGAACCGTGATGAACGGACGGGACAATATGTTGAACATAATCAGTGGACCATTCCGTATTGTGTATTCGTTTTTGAGAGGAATATGATATGAACGTAAAAATTTCTTCGGTGCTCGTTTTGCTTGTTTTAGTGGGCGTTTCCTTGTGTGTTGCCCTGATTATCGAGTCGAGTGTTCCCAAGCCAAAGCACATTGCCGGGGATTTTGAGTATACCGTCAGCAGGCGCACGGTAACCATTACCGACTACATGGGAAGCGCGACGAACGTAGCGATTCCCGTCCAGATCGCCGGTTTTCCCGTTACCGCCATTGGAGATTATGCGTTTGCCTACAACCAATTAACCGGCGTAACTATTCCTGACGGTGTTACCGCTATCGGGGATTCCGCGTTTGCCAACAACCTGTTAACCAGTGTAAGCATCCCTGATTCCGTAGCGATTATCGGAGACTATGCGTTTGGGAACAACAACTTAACTAATCGTTTCACCCATGAATACACGTGTTTAATGCCGATTTTCCCAAACTCGCTAACCAGCGTAAGCATCCCCGCCAATGTCAAATTTTTGTATCTAAACAGGATTAGCTCGTTGCCTCCATTCCCAGGAAACTTGGCGGCTGTCTACATACGGGGCGGCAGCAAAGCGGGGACATATATATCCGGTGACGACGAGAGGTGGAGGATGAAGTAGGCGCGGAAACTGAAGTTTCCAAACAACTCTAATTTAGAATGAATAGTGTTGACTAAGAGCAACTGTTATCTGTTAACTGTGGCTGTTCCAAAACTGAAATTTTGAACAGCTTCAACTAATACTTCAACTAATAATCGGAATAATTCGTGTTCATTCGCAGACCCCTGATATTCCGTCGAACTCACGCTAAAATAAAATCGTGATGAACATTGTACGCTTAAAAGCCGGCTCTAACGATGACGGGCGGCGGATAGACAGGATTTTACGGCGGGCCTGCGCTGAACTGCCGGTTTCCGCCATTCACAGGCTGCTGCGAAAAGGACGGGTATTGCTTGACGGTAAGCGCGCTGAGCGGGGAAGCCGGGTAAGCAATGGGCAGTTTATCGAGATATTGGGGGCGGATATTCAGGAAGCTGTAGGCCGCGCGGATCACGCGCTACAACCGGAAACGCCCGGCGTTTCCGGCAAAAGTAAAATTGTCGTGCTGTATGAAGGCGGCGGGATACTCGCGGTTAGTAAAGCTGCCGGTATGCGTACTCAGGAAGAACTTAGCGCCATTGTGCGCGAATATTTACACGGCAAGACAGAGCCTTCATTGTCATTTACGCCGGGGCCGCTTCACCGCTTGGACAGGTGGGCAAGCGGCGTCATTGTTTTTGGAAGCTCGCTCGCGGGCGCTCAGCGTTTCAGCGCCCTGATGCAAAGCTCGTTACTGCAAAAAACATATATCGCGCTGCTTGAAGGCAGTTTGCAAAATGAGCAAATTTGGCGGGACAATCTTTGCTACTCCAATGCGGCGCGAAAAACGCGGCTTGCCGGGCAAGATTCGGCGGAGTATAAAACTGAAGACGCAAAAGCCAAATATGCCGAGACACACGTCGTTCCGCTGGAACTTTGCGGCGCTTTTACCCTTGCTAAAATCGAAATTAAGACGGGAAGAACCCACCAGATACGGGCGCAGGCCGCCGCTCACGGGTTTCCGCTCTACGGAGACCGCAAGTATGGAGGTAAAAACCGCCCGCCCTTCTTTTTACATGCCTTTCGCCTTGTTTTTCCCAACGACAGCCACTTTCCTCTTTCAATTTCCGCTCCCTTTCCACCGGCTTTTGCTAAAAAACTTTCTGAACTGGGTTTTCATGCGCATAATTTACAGGGCTCGGAGCTATGTCAGCTTTAGGCTATGCTTCAGTTTTGTAAATTTAAACCATCTGCCGCCGTCCAGTTTTTTATTTTCGGATAGAGTTTTGAGGATATAAGCGGCGAATTCATTCATCGGGGGAGGGATTTTTTCTTCGCACACAAAAGCCGCCGCTCGAAAGTATTCGGTGTTCAAATTTGTCAGCAGATTGCCGGCAAAACTCTTAAAGGCGCTGAAAACAGGTCCGGCCAAAAGGCTTGAGGACGGTTCTTCCAAAAGCACTAAGGCAAGTGTACCGCTCTGCGCCGCGCGAAAATGGCGTATAAGCTCACGCGCCAGAAACATATATGATTTAATATGATTGTTCACGATAAAATCAATTCCAACGGGAGAAAAATCGGCGGCATCCGCGTTATCGGGCGCGGCGCATACTATGATCCCGCCTGTTAACACACCGATTCTGTTCCCCGCCGCCAAAACAAGGCTTCGAGCGGAGATAGGACTGCCCGGGTTCCAGTCCAGCAGTTCCAATCCGTCCGCAAGGCGCTGGGCCCCGTTCTGACTTGGAATAAGAGAAAGCGCCGTTTTAGCGCCTCGTTTTACAGCTTGGCCCGCAAGAGCGGAAACCAGTTCCCTCCCCGCACCGGCAATCAGCAGAGCGTCATTCACCACTATAGTATAACGACTTATCGGAGGAAGAAGGAAGAGGTAACAGTGGAAAAAGGAAGAGGTAAAAAGGAAGAGGGGGGAATCAAATAAAAAGTAAGAAGGAAGAAGTAAAAGGTAAGGGGGCGGTTGGGCAGTGAAATGAGCAATTAACAATTAGCAATTAAGAAGGCGGCTTACGAGCAGGCTGTCGCGAAGCGGCGGAGTGAGGTAAGAGGGAAGGTTACTTTTTATTTGTATTACTTTTTCCCTTTTACTTTTTACTTGAAAATGGACGCCCTACAGTTTAGCTATTTCATCGTAAGAAAGGCCGGTAGCGCGGGTTATTTGTTCTATGGCAATACCTAAGGATTTTAAGTTTCTGGCAACTTCAAGAGTTCTATTCTGCTCACCCTGTTGCCACGCATACGCTATGCGGCTCTGGGTGTCTAACTCGTACTTGTATTCGCTCATTAGCCGCGCACGCTCAACATCATCCCGGCTTATCGTCATCAATACTTCGCTCGCCATCTCTATGCCCTCCTCAAACTCTATTATTTCGTTTATCGT
>JAISCO010000252.1 GCA_031265535.1 Spirochaetaceae bacterium
ATCATCTACATGGAAAGCATTGTAACGGGAAAAGTGAACGCGCCGTACAGCGAGTATGAACATCATGTGGCGGAGCTAGCCTCTGCGGTTGATGCGAACCGCCGATTCGATATGATAAGGAAAATGGGATTTGCCATCAATCTTTTGGAGGATGCTTATGGCAACAATTCCAAATGGAAATGGTCATTTGTCGAGCTTGAGGGGCGTTTTGCCGCAGTAGCAAAGAACATGCTCGAACTCTCAAACGTTCTCGCGAATCTTGACCCTCTCGCGACCGCTTATGAGCCCACCATACGCCATCTCGGTATTGTGAAACGGCTCCTTGCCGATGCGGCCATCCAATACCGCGACCGCTACAATCTTTCCACCCAGCGCTTTGAGGATCTGCAAGCCGCCCATGATTTTCTCGAATCCCTGCGGTATATACATGCCATGCTGGGTGAACAAGCCGAAGCGGGCAACGTCAAAAAACAATGCGAACTCATCGAGCAAAAAATCGAGAGCGAACGAAAAAAAGCCAGCGACCCTCTCCAGAAACAAGGCCGCTCGTCTTAATACCGCTCCGCCGTGAAGCCGAATCAGTCGAAGAAGTAACGAGTAGTGAATAAGGGCGCATTTTTTGCGGCAGAGCCGCAAAAAACCGGGCTTTGCGGGGCTCCGCTTCGCTCCGGCCACAGCGCATAGCGCTGCGTCTGCTTCGCACCCCTACAATCCCTTTCGCGGGGCTCAACTTCGTTGAGCTTTCGTAAATTTTATGCGGGGAACAGGAGGGGGGGGGGGGGGTGAGGCATCGGGGAAACTCTTCCCCTTTGTAAGAAAGAAGAGGTAAGAAGTAAGAAGTCCCTTTTCCTTTTTACCTTTTCCTTTTTCCTTAATATCTGTTCCTTGTTACTGATACATTATTACGACAGGGCGCGGTTCTAACGCATATACTTCTTTTGGAGTAAGCAGTGGGGAATCAACAAGCACACCGGGAAGTTTAAAATCATAAAACAACTTAAAGGCTTTTACCGGCATATTTTTTGCCAGCGCATTAAATTTATATGTTTCTAATTTTTCGTTTGGCGTACCTACACCGTCCATGCAATGAATAAGACGAATTCTTTCAAAATCGGCTTTGACGGCGGCACGGTTTCGTATCATAACCTCGCGGAATTGATGAATGACCAGCATACGCTCGCCTTCAATGTTATTTTCTATCATATACTTTTCCATTGCCTGCTGGGCGCGGTTAATTTCATCGCCGCTTACACTGCCAAACTCCCGCATGGGTTTTGTAGTCCGCCACTCCGGATCAAGCGCAAGATGAACATTGGGATATTTCAGGTAGGGGAACATAACGGCAAGCGATTCCACCGGATCATACTTACCTATCTGGTGATCAAGAAATACAATAATATCATGCGCTTGCGCGTACTCTATCCATTCTTTTAGCAAAGGCTCGTCTATCTGCCGCATTGTAAGAATTTCGCCTTCAGGCTGAACCGTACCATAAATAATGTAAAAGGCCTTGACTATATTGCGCCCGCCGCTTTCGGCACGATACTCTTCCGCAAGCGCGGAAAGTTTTTTCGTAAGCTCGTCTCTTGGATAGCGGCCCAGTATTCCCATTTTCTTGGCGACAGGATGCCCATAAAAGGCAAGAATGTCGTTATCACGCAGCAAGGAACCGCTGCTTAAACCCGGAACTATGTAAGGGGCTTTTGTTTTTTCAGACGGATTACCCCCCGCCGGATTAGTTTCCGCCGCCGGCGTTTCTGTTAATTTTTCAGAATTATTAAACGAGGAAAATAAAATAAACGAACAAATAGCCGCTATACATAGGATTGTTTTTTTTGCGGATTTTAGGTACACAAACATTACTTCATATATCGGCATAATTTTGAAAAACTTGTAACTGTATCAGCCGGTAAGAAGTAAAATGAGCCTCATAGCCCCAAGGGGTCGCCAAATGGCGCAGTATCTTGTAAGCGTTGAGCTTCCAACTTCGTTGAGCTTCCAACTTCATTGAGCCGATGGGACTCAACCGGCTGCGGAAATTTATCATCTGTGCAGGTTTGCTTGCAAACCCGTTTGCTTGCAAACCCGTTTGCTTGCAAACCCGTTTGCTTGCAAAATTTGCGGCGGGGTATTAAACCCTTATGCGTATACTTACATAAGCCGTAGTTTTTTCCGCAAATCTTTGTCCCGCGCACCGGCGGTTTCATTTTTTTAATTGCAGTATTCAACTATTAGACGATAAACATCCCGCGCCGATTTATCGTAAGAATATTTTTCCAGAATTGCATCAGGGGATTCCACAGGGGTCTTTAATAAGTCATCCAAATCAAGATCAGTGTTATACGGGTCTATATACCGCGCGGCTTTGCCATAGATTTCCGGTAAACTTGCGGCGTTAGCGACAATCACCGGAGCTCCGCAGGATAAAGCCTCAAGCGGTGTAAGCCCGAAACCCTCATAGTAGGAAGGCAGCAGAAAAGCCTTGCATCTTTCCATCAAAGCCTTTACTTTAGCGTCATCTATGTAACCCAAAAGAATTATATTTTCTAAACGCCCCGTATCTTTTAATTCTTCTGTCTGTGTTGTCGGCAGTTGTGAACCGGAAACCGCGAATATATCCCGTGGATGTTTTGCGGCATATTCAAGTATCCATTTTATATTCTTTCGTTTTGAAATAGTTCCTAATGAAAAAAAGAACGGTTTTTCCAAAACAGGAAAATCTGAAAATATAGAATAATCAGGTTTTATCGTCTTAAAATGAAACCAACTGCTGTATATAACCTGTATACGCTCATGCGGTATATGAAAAGTTCTAACTATTTCATTTTTGCTGAATTCAGATACCGTAATGATTCTTTCCGCTTTTCGCGTTATAAGACGGTATTGATATTTATTATACAAACGCACCAGTTTATCGCGGAAACTTGAAAAATCGTCCGGAAATAATTCACAATATATATCATGCAAAAAAACTATTGTCGGCGCAAAAGGCAGGCATACATTCCCGTATTCAAGCGCCGTATAATTTTTATGCCGCAGCAAAAAAAATTGAACCGTTGCCATCTGCCAAAACAAATGTGATTTAATTTTTGTTTTAAGTTGAATTATATCGATGTTTTTGTAATCAGGGATAATAAGCGTGTTTGAAGGAATAAGAATAGCTATTTCGTGGGCGGAAGAAAGTTCATCAAGGCGTTTTGTAATTTCATAAGCATAACGTTCTATGCCGTTAAGCGGCCTGCATAAAAATTCACCGTCGATTATAACTTTTTTCATGATGACTGCTCCATGACGCCGCCGTAATACACCACCCAGTTTTCTATGTATATCCCGACGCCGCGTTTTTCTACTGTCCTAAGACGGCGCACTACAAATCAGTGTTTTATTTTTGCCGACATCGTGAACCTTTGGTTCACGATGAACTTTCGGTTAATTGTTAGTCGTCTGCCAAGCAGCTCTAATAATGATGCCCCAATCCTATATATAATTCTAAATCGTTATTGCCGGGGAGTATTCCCGCGTCAAATAATTCATTTAAATTCCATACGGCGCTGGCGCAAAGATATATGCTTCTAAAGGCTAACGGAAAGACAAATAATTCAATGCCGCCGCTGACAATCCAATCATGCGGACTGTATGTTATATTGCGAATAAAATTTCTCCTATTATCGACTTTTACTCCGTCTATAATGGCTATATCTATAACCGTGCCCGCCTGTAACTCAAAATTTATTAGGCGCAGACGCTCATCTTTAAGGTATTCCGAAAACATAAAATTAAAAATATGAAAAGTAAAATCAAAGTTAAAAAGAAACATTGATCTGGCAGAGATTAATCCGTCACCGACACCGCGAATCATGCCGGCAACATCCCACCCCGCGCTGTTCGACGTATCCTCAAAACTTAAATCCGAATCATAATTGTAGAACCACCGCGTAAAACGCCCCCGCATCGATATTCCAAAAAAATCAGTTATTACAAGATGTTCAGTCGCGTTTAGCGTTATAGAATTATCCCAGCCTTCAAAGAAAAAATTGTACTCATTTCTGTTTTCTATATACAAATCCGCGCCGCGCCTATAGTTACCGACCCAGTCTATCTTGGTAAACCCGAGTTTTTGGGACATATTAACGGCCGCGCCTTTATGGTCCGCTAAATCTTCCCCGCGAAAAGCGTAATTCACATTTGTAGATAAAGCGGGTTTGTATATAAGATTACCCAGAGACTCCGTTTCAACAGGCAGCGGCACCTTCCATTCGCCATAAACCCTGCTTGTTCCGTACCATACATCCTCCAAGTTTTTATTGTAAATATATTTTTGCCAATTATCATACTCTTTTTCAAAATTGACGCGCTGTTCAAAACCGAATGTAAAAGTTGTACTTTTAAGCGGAATATCTACCGATATTCCGCCCGCGCCGCCATACGAAAAAGGCTCGTCCACAAAGTATGAAAAAACATTTTCTGTATTAACGGTCCAGTCATAACCAAACGCCTCAAACGGAATTTCCAAGCCCAAAAGAAAAGTTATATTATTGCGGGAATACGTTACATCATCGCTGTCATTGTACCGGTATGTAAAATTTATTCTAAGCGGCGTCATTAAACCCAAAAAATTAAAATCCCTGATTCGCAGCGTAGGCGACCAGCCGGTGTTTGAACTGTATTTGGGTTCCGGCACGATAATAAAATTGCGCGTATCCACCGTATGAATAGTAATATCAACAGGAATACGACCGCCGCTGTCCGGGTCCGCCGGCGCAAAATCAATATCCACTTCCTGTAATTCACGGCGGTTCATAAGAGTCTGTTTCTTATCCGCTATATATTTTTTTAATTCGGCGGCGCCTTTTAATTCATCACCTTTTTTTATTTCGGAATTCCGTAATAGCGCGTATGCGCTTGTGCGTCCTGTAATATCAACATATATTTCCCGGATATAGTACACAGAATCATCATCTTTTTCCTGCGCAAAAAGCGCGTGTGTAAAAGACAGTAAAATTAAAACCAGAGCGATTAAAAATTTGAGGCTGTTCCAAAACTTCAGTTTTTGGGGGAGACAGGCTATGCCTGTCCACAAGCTCTGCTTGTCCAGCTTCCTTGATTTAATTGCAAATTGCTTATCTGCGCCCGCCAGCGGGTTTACATGCGCTCCGCGCCGGCATACCCAAAGCAGACCTTCACTCCGTGCCTTCAATCTGAAAAGGGCGACGGGCATACGCGGTGGGCAGCATTGCTCATTGTTCATTGTTAATTGCTAATTGTTCTCGGCTTCGATGCCGCCGACACCAGTTCCGCCTCCAGCCGTTCTTTCAAGGCTTCCGTCGAGCAGCCCGCTTTTAGCAGATTCAGTATTTCCAGTTTACCTTCCTTTCTGCCTTTCTTCTCGCCTTTCTTCTCGCCTTTCTTCTCGCCTTCCTTTCTGCCTTTCTTTCTGCCTTTTTTCTCGCCTTCCAGTAAAAGCACTTTGCCGTAACCCATTAACGATGTGTTTATCATCTTTTTTACCTCCGTTGTTCTATAACCTCTTCCTACATACTCCACCATGCCGGACAGCCTCTCCAGCAGCGTTGTTATATCCGCCTCGTCCAAAAGCCATTCAGGGGCGCTCTCCTCTATCGTTTTTGCCAGCTTCAAGCCCAGTTCCTTGAACGCTTCCTCTACCCGCCGCCGTTCCTCTTCCGTCTTCGCACGTTTAGCCTCTTTCCTCAGTTTGATAATGTAGAACGGCAGCAGCGGCGTAAATCCCTTGCCAGCCAGTTCTTCCACCCCGTAGTCCAGCAACTTTAAGGTCTTCACCTTAAAATCATGCTCAGTCCCGTCAGGAAATTCCAGCCGTATTTTAAGAATATCGGGCGTTATGCTCCCCGCTTCCAAGTATATCACAATCATGCGCGGAAACGGCAGTATGACCATGCCGTCTTTTATCGATTTGTCTTTCAACGACTGGGCATAGCCGTACTCAAAAACCCGTATCGCCATGTTTTTGTCCGGGGCGGTCTGTTCTTCGATGATGTATATTTTACCCTCTATGGAGACTATTTCGTCCGGCTGTTGTTTTTCGAGGTTTTTGCCGATCTGTTCCGTGTTCAGACGCACGACCGGGCTTTCAACGGGGTGTCCGGCGTCGAACAGGCTGTTGATGAAGCTGATGAGAGCGCCGTCCGAGAGGCTGCCTATAATCTGTTTGAACGAGCGGTCGAATATGTCGCCGCCTCCGTCATTGGTTTTGGGCATGGGTACAGCTTACATGAAAAACGGTGTTTGGAACAGGGAACAAAAGAGCAATTAGAAGTTGAGTAGGTTTCAAATAAAATGGGGAAGCGCATAGAGTCAATTAGTTTTGGAACAAGCTCATTTACATTTAATTTGATGAAAGATTTAATTAAATCTTTCAAGTTAAACCGGCGATTCTTCTGATACGTTTTAAGTTACCTTCATCTATAGTTACAATACGCGCGCCGCGCCGTGCCGGAACGACAAAACGGAAACCGCTATCCTTCTTTTTCTTATCACCGCTTAGTGCCCTGATAAAATCACCGCCGCCCGCCATCGCGGGGTGCGGGGCGCGCGTTTCGTAAGAAAGCGCTGTTATAACGCTGCGTATCGTCTCCGCGCGTTCCGGCGGCGTAAGCTTTAACTCAACGCCAAGCTCACAGGCGCGAACTATGCCCCACGCCACAGCCTCGCCGTGCGAAAGACGCCCCAAACCAGCGGAACTTTCGAGCGCGTGGGCAAACGTGTGTCCCAGATTAAGGATTTCCCGCCCCCCCCCGCGCTCTTCCGGATCCTTTTCTACTATACGCCCCTTAACTTTTACCGCCTGACGTATCAGCGGCGCGGCGCTGTCAATAATCATCTCCAATTCGCCGCTTTCCGCCGTCATTGACCGCAGCGCCGGCGTTAACGCCAAAAGCCTCTCGCGCACCGCCGGCTTGTAAATTGAATCGTCAATAACGGCGGTCTTCACCAGTTCGGCAAGCCCGGACCGCCATTCACGCGGCGGCAATGTACGCAAAGCCGCAAGCGGCATATAAATATGACGCGCCGGATAGAATGTGCCCGCAAAGTTTTTTATGTCAAACAAGTCGAAACCGGTCTTGCCGCCCACCGCCGCGTCAACCATGCCAAGCAGCGTTGTGGGAACAGCCGCAAAAGCCGCTCCGCGTTTGTATACAGACGCGGCAAATCCGCAAAGATCGCTTATAACGCCTCCGCCTACCGCGATAAAAAGCCCGTCCCTGCCAAGCCCCGATTCCAGCGCTGTTTTCAGTATCGTTTCAACCGAGCGCCACTCTTTGGCCCACTCGCCACTGGGCAGCGTACACATTGGGACGGATCTGCCGCGTTTCATGGTTTCCGCAAACGCGGCGGTATTCGTATCGCAGACAATGATGGAGTGTTGAACATTCATCGCCGTAAGAATGGCGTTTATATTTGGAATATCAGCTTCAATATGTACAGAGGATTTGCAGCGCCCAAAGGTAAAGTTCATACAATAAATAAGTCTAGCAAAGAATTACACCGGCTTTCAACCCACCAGCGCCCGCCAGCGCCCGCCAGCGCCCGCCAGCGGGGTTACATGCGCTACGTGCTAACATACCGCAAGTGTCCTTTACTCCGTGCCTTCAGCCCGAAAAGAGCGTTTTGCATACGCGGTTGTTATCAGCATTTAGTCCGTCCCCCACCCCGGCGGGCGAAGCTATGTAAAACTGGCGGGCGGGGGTAGCACAAAACAGTGCGGTGCACTGTTTTGCCTGACGTTTTGCCGCCTGCTTTACCCTATAAGGAAGGACAAGACCGCAAAAGTAAAAATCTTTGGAGCGCGGGGGGCGCGACTATTAGGCAGCCGCAAACTTGTTTGCGCGTTTGCCGATGATATGGGGAAACAGCGCCCCCCTCTGAATTGAAAAATTAGCCACAAATGGCGCCATAAATGGCGATGCGAATTAACACAAATTATCGGATTAATGGCAAAACCATGAAGGCAGCTATCTTCTTCCTTCTTCCTTCTTCCTTCTCCCTTCTCCCTTCTCCCTTCTCCCTTCTTCCTTCTCCCTTCTTCCTTCTTCCTTCTTCCTTCTCCCTTCTTCCTTCTCCCTTGTTACTTCTTACTTTTTCCTTCTTCCTTGTTACTTCTTCCTTCTTCCCTGTTACTTTTCCCTTCTTCCTTTTTACTTTTTCCTTCTTCCTTCATTGCTCATTGTTCATTCGAAAGGCGGATGAATTTTTCAAGCTGTTCCCGCGCCTTGCCGCTGTCTATGACTTCTTCCGCGATTTTTATCGCTTCGTTTATGTTTAAGGCAGGTTTTGCTATGTATAACGCGGCGGCGGCGTTTAATACAACGGCATCGCGTTTTGGACCCCGCTCGCCGTTCAGTATGGCTCGTGTGATGGCGGCGTTTTCTTCCGGTGTGCCGCCCGCAAGGTCTTTTTTAGCGCACCGCTCAAATCCAAAGTCTTCCGGCGAAATAATGTAAGATTTGAACTTGCCGCCGCGTGTTTCACATACGCTCGTTGGCGCGCTCATGGATATTTCATCGAGTCCGTCTTGTCCAAATACGACTAAGGCGTCTTTTACGCCGAGTTTTGCCAATACTTGGGCCATCGGCTCTATCAGCGCTTCTTCATAGACGCCTAAAAGCTGCATGTTAGCGCCGGCGGGGTTCGCAAGCGGCCCCAGTATGTTAAAAATTGTCCGTATTCCAAGTTCTTTGCGGACGGGGGCGACATATTTCATCGATAAGTGGTAGTTTTGGGCAAAAAGAAAGCATAATCCTATTGTTTTTAGTAGTTTAAGGCTCTCCGCCGGCGGTATTGTTATGTTTACGCCTAGCGCTTCGAATACGTCCGCAGCCCCCGACTTGCTGGTCGCGGCGCGGTTGCCGTGTTTTGCTACTGGTACTCCGGCGGCGGATACTACGAGCGCCGCCGTTGAGGATATGTTGAATGAGTTGGACCGGTCGCCGCCTGTTCCTACGATTTCCAGTACGTCAAAGGGCAGTTTTCCTGCCGCGTCGTGCAGTATGCGGACGCAGTGTTTGCGCATTCCCGCCGCCGCCGCAGTGATTTCTTCGATGGTTTCGCCTTTCATCGACATGGCTGTCAAAAATGCCGACATTTGTATGCTGGACGCTTGTCCTCCCATGATTTCGTCCATTACGTCATAGCACATTTCATAGGTCAGGTTCTCTTTTTTGACCGCCTTAATTATCGCCTCGCGTATCATCTTCGCTCCTTACTAAATGTTTTTAATGCTGCTGTATCTTTACATAGAAACACCCCCCCCGTCAACCATTTGCCATGGAGGCACATACGCTCCGCGTTAGCGGCCTGGAAGCAGCCTTTACTCCGTGCCTTAGGGTCAGACAACGGCGATTGGCATACGCGCCCGCCAGCCCCCACCAGTGGGTTTACATACACTCCGCGTTAGCGTTTTGCCGCCAACGCAAACTTGTTTGCGCCGTTGGCGGGCGGAGAGGTTTTTGGTTCGATAGCGGCGTTCAAGTCTTTGTTCCGATAATTCGCGTAATTTGCGTAATTAGTGGCTCATTTCTCTATTCAGGAGGGTGGGGGAGAAGCGTTAATTTCGATAGCGGCGTTCAAGTCTTTGTTCTGATAATTTGCGGTAATTTGTGTAATCTGTGGCTAATTTTTCAATTCAAGAGTGGGGCGGAGATGCGCTTGCTTCGATAATCCGCATCGCCATTTATGGCGCAATCTGTTTCATTGTTAATTGTTAATTTGTGGCTGATATTTTACAAATAGAAGCGCTATACCAAAGTAATATCCTCAAAACGGACTCCTTCGCCTGACGGAATGTCACGCCGCGCCGGGATGCCGCTGATTTTTTCCAGCATGAAGGGCGGCATACCGGGGCGCAAGGTCTTTTCCGTGCGGAGAATGGCGCAGTTTTCGGCGCTGAGTATCTCACCGGCGCGGATGTCGCGCAAGGCGTGTATAGAGCGGTTTGTTCGTGTATAGTTTTGCGCTTCTGACGCCGCTAAACGTTTTACTCCATTACCTAAAATAAGACTTATTTTTTTAGCGGAATGTTGGCGCTCAAGTTCCTGTATGACGGCGGCGGGGCTTTGCTTTTCGGCGCGGCGTATGGCGGCGGACATTACGGCAAAATCCGCCGCGGGCAGGGCGATTGGGTCGTCAAGGCCCGTATCGTTACGGGAAATACAAAAGTGTTTCTCGACGGCGCAGGCCCCGGACGCGACAGCCAGACTAGGTACAAGGCAGGCGTCCATGCTGTGGTCGCTGACGCCGGCGCTTACGCCGAAAATGGCGCCAAGTGTTTTTATCAGTGTAAGGTTGTAGTCGGTTTCCGGCGCGGGGTAGGCGGTAACACAGTGAAGCAGGCATACACGCTCTTTGTCAAAAAATGAAAGCGCCGTCTCTATGTCCGCGAGTGTTGATACCCCGCTCGAAAGCAGCGCAGGCAGTCCCCACCCGCCTACTGTTTGTAACAACTGTGTGTAATTTAATTCCGGCGAGGCAATTTTTACCGCGTCCGGCGACAGAGATTTCAAGCAGGCGGCGCCGAGCGGTCCAAACGGAGTCGCCAGGAACAAAAGCCCTTTCGATTCGGTGTACTCCTTTATTGCGGCAAAAAATTCCGGCGGACGTTCCAGTTTTTTGAACACTTCGTACAGCGGCGTATTGCCGCCCGGCAGCGGTACAAGGCCCGTCAGCGGATGAATTATCTCGTCCGCATACACGATTTGCGTCTTAACGCAGTCCGCCCCCGCTTCCGCGGCGGCGGCTGTCAGCTCCCGCGCTTTCACGATGTCGCCCGAATGCGCAGTGCCGATCTCCGCTATTATCAAAACATTTTTGTTGTTGTATTTCTTTTTGTTTACTGTAAAATTCATATAAAAACCGCAAGCGGAGGCTCATTCAATTTCAAAACTTTCCGGCTCAACACGCTTGCGTGTTGAGCCGTCCTCGTTGAGGGCAGGCGCGGCGTTACTTGCCAAGAAGTATAGTATAAATTTTATCACGCAAATTTAAGGCGTTTACGGGTTTCACAATATAACCTACGGCGCCCAGTCTTGTGGCTTTTGAAACATTCATTAACTGCGAATTTGAACTGATCATCAAAACAGGTATATCTTTCAGCGTCTTTGTATTTTTTAAAATAGTCAAAAAATCAAGCCCCGACACTTCTCCCAAAAGCAGATCCAGCAGAATCAAATCTATCTTGTTTGTATTGAGTATATTAGTCGCGGCATTTACAGTTTTTGCAAGATGTATATCGTACGCCTCGCCTAAAATTTCATTTACAAGCGTAAGAATTTCAACGGAATCATCAACCACTAAGATGTTTTTTCTTGCTATTTTTATTCTGTTTGCCATTTTCGAATCCTTCTATTTTTTGTAACGCAATATCATAATCAAAGTCAAGTATTAAATCCGATAACTCTGAAATAAAACCATCAGTTTCTTTGTCAAACGACAGCGGATTTAATCTTTCAATCAACTCTTTTATAGAGTTAGCATGACCTGTTTCAAGCGCCGGTTTTAACTTATTTAAGTTTGTCCAAAAAACATTTATATCTCCGCGGTTTTTCTTTTCTGTTGGGCGGCTTACGGTAAATTCTTCCGGCAGCCTGTTAAAAAACTTTCTACATTCATTGATGAATAGGGGAGTTTCATCCCGGCAAAGCGGGAAACCGTCTTCCCCTTCAGCCGACGCAAGTTCTAGTTTTTTTGCCCATTCCGACAAACTTTTAAGTCCAAGTGTAGCTAACAGTCCTTTCAAGGCGTGAATTTTTATATGATAAGAGTTTCTGTCATTTTTTTCAAGAAAATTTTGTAGAGCAAGCGCCGATTTATCAAAACCCGTGTAAAACTGCCTAATAAGCTTAATGTATGATGATACGCTGCCCGTATGGGCTAATCCATCATACGAATCAATTTCAGGCAGTTTTTTAAGCTGTTCAAACAATTGTTTGCCGGTTTCATCGTCCGCAGCAACGGATTGATCATTAGGATGACCCGCGAATTCTATTTTGTCAGGAGGAAGCCACTGTGATAGTTTCGCGTTAAGCGTTTTTGAATCAATCGGCTTGCCTACAAAATCATTCATGCCGGCGTCTTTAAATTTATCAAGCACACCGCTTACCACATTCGCGCTTAACGCAATGATAGGGATCTCGCTAAACCACTTGTCGCCTGTTTTTTCGGTCAGCGCCCTTATGTGCCGGGCCGTGTCTAAGCCGTCCATTTCCGGCATCATCTGATCCATGAAAATAATATTATACTTTGTAGTGGAAATTTTTTTAAGCGCGTCTTCGCCGCTTAAAACGGTATCGGTGTCTATGCCATGCAATGCCAGAAAACCTTTTGCTATAGTATTATTTTCAGGCATATCATCAACAACAAGCGCCGTTATACGCTCGCCGCGCTTTACCATTACAAAATTGCGCTTTTTTTTGCTGTCCGCCAATTTGTTGGGCTCGCCTTCAATCAGCGGAAATAAAACCCGAAAAACAGAACCTTTACCGTACTCGCTTTCTACCTCAATTATACCGCCCATAACATCAGACAGTTTTTTCGATATCGCAAGCCCAAGTCCTGTTCCCATTATGCCCCGGTTTTTCCTCTTGTCAACCTGTTGAAACGCCGTGAATAATTTGGGTATATCTTCGGTTTTTATGCCTATACCAGTATCTTTTACGCAAAATTCAAAGTATGCTTTATCATCTTTCATTGTTTTATTTACCGTAACAGAAACCGATCCTTCATGCGTATATTTTACAGCATTGCTTGTAATGTTTATAAAAACTTGACGTATACGAATTTCATCACCGTACAAAACATCTGGAATATCATCCGCGACATGACAGCTAAATGAAATATTTTTTTCTTTGGCAATATGTCTAAATGTCGCGTCAACATTATTTATCAGCTCTTTTATGCTGTAAGATACCGGTAAAATATCAAATTTATCCGCCTCAATTTTTGAAAAATCTAAAATATCATTTATAAGATTAAACAGGGATTTTGACATTATTTGAATATCAGAAAAATATTTTTTTTGCGTTTTGTTTAAATTATTTGTGGGCATAAGTTCACTCATGCCTATAATCACGTTCAGCGGGGTACGAAGTTCGTGGCTCATTATCGCAAGAAAATTACTTTTTGCGTTTGAGGCGGCCTCCGCTGTTTTAGCTTCCACCTTTATCAAATAATTTTCCTCGTTTGCTTTTCGCACAGCCATTTCCCGCATACGCAGTTCACGCAGGTTTACCGCGTAAACCGCGACACAAAAACTGTCTTTCCAAGGCATCCTGACAAAAGTTGCCCGCAGCGGCAGAAATTCTTCATCGTTTATTACACAATTCCAATCTGTTTCGACTGTCCCGGTTTCAAGCGTAGTTTTTAACAGCCTATTCCATTTATCGGGGCTTCGTTGATTATCGTCCTGAATATCCGCACAGCGGCTAAAAAAAATTTCTTCATTTATCTCATCGTAATTTAAGTTGAGCAATTCTTTTGTTTTTTTATTCCAGCCAATCAACTCGCCGTCAGCGGTCCAAAGCGTACACGCAACCGGCGTTGAATCAAGCATTAAACGGGTTCGTTTTTCAGCTTCCGCGTTACGGAGATCCGTCGTATCATGACAGATTATTATTTCACCATCAAATACGCCGTTTTCAGTTATGGGATCCAGTTGAATTGTATAAAGCCGCTCTGTCGAATTGGCCGGGAAAAATATTTTTGTGTTAAATGTTACAGGCCGCAGATTATCTTTTACTTCCTCAAATAAACGAATCGCTTCGTCTACGAATTTTTTACCCTCAAAAATACTAAAAACATCTCTCAGCGCGCGACCGTTAATAATGCCAAAATTATCAATACCGGCAAGACGCACGAATTCATTTGTACAATAAGCGATGCGCCCATATTCATCAAGCATCAAAATAGCTACTTGACTGTACTCTAAAAGAAGCGTCATATATTTTTCTAATTTTTTCTGATTTACGGAACGTATATCGCCGATAAGCCGGTCTGTCTGCGCGGCTGTTTCCGCGGCGTCAATTTTCTTTTGCAGAAGCCGTATTCTTCGGTTTAACTGCTTATTTTCAGTCTGTAGACGCTTTAAGGCGGATAAAGTTTCTTCATCAGCAACCGGGTTATACACTGCTTCCATCAGAGTACGCAGGCAATAAAAGTATAATTATGCAGGCGGTTTACAAATTCGCCTTTGCTGTTTTTTACAGGGCATATTTCACCGTTTGAATAGCAAACTTGATACGGCGTAACATCACCGATTTTCTCTACAACTTTTTTAAGCTCATCGTCAGTTTTTGCTCCTAATAAAACATGACGGACAACACATGAATACATTAAGATGCCGTTTATATTTTTTTTCAAAGATATTTGCCGAAGCAATTCTTCTGTTGTTTCCAAAATGCCATCGTAATTAAGGCTCCCCGGCGAAATAGTTTTTCCTGTAGGCATACTGCCGCCGAATATGGCGGCGCCTTCATCATTAATGTTATACAACGCGCGCGCGATAGGAGGGTTTCCATCGTCAAAATTAAGCATAAACGGTATAAGGTATAACGAATCTACAGCTATATACGCCGCAGGAAAACCTAATTTTTCAAGATAAGCGGCAAAACTCATATCATTAATTGTATAAACGCAGCAGCCTTCAGACTTTGTAATTATTCCGCGTTGTTTTTGGTAATTTTCTTTTGGCCGATAATTTTCTTCCGGTATTGAAATCATAAAAAAATCCGGCTTCACATTTCCGGACAACAATACAAAAACAGCCGACGTACTTTCAGCCGCCCCGTTCATCATAGTAAAACTATTTCTGTGATCGACAAACGGGCTACAAGAAAACGTGCCAAAAACCGGTATATTTTCCACCGCTTTGAAAATAGCGTTGCCTATAGGGTGCGCGCCAATTGACGCGATCATTGGGGGATAGACAAGTATTAAAGACGGCTTCCCGGGAAGTTTGTTCAGGGCTTTTTGATATGCGCCGGCAATAACTTCATCCACATTTTCAGAACTTATCGCGTCGCTGCGTTCAATAGAAAACTGCACATCATCAGCCGTAAGCACTGAAATATTTAGCTGTATGGAACTAAAAGCTCCGGTTACGGCGCCGCCCCGCGTAGTTATACCAACCGTATTAAACGGCAATTTTTTTGCCAGCGCCTCCACGACGCCGGACAGAACAAATTCAGGATCGCATGAGATAATACCAATTGAATTTGCCGCTAAATTACTATCTAAATCAAGCTGTTCCAGTATCTCGGCCACCGCGTCCGTAATTTCATCAACTTCTTCGGTACAGGCAGTCAGCATTTTTATCATATAGCCTCCCATTAACAGAATAATCAGTTTAACATAAATCAACCCAACTATCAACCCAGCAATTTTACTTTTAGCGCTATATGCAGGAAGTGCTTAGTGATTAGCAGGGATGTGAAAACTGTCCGCTATCCACTGTTAATGGGTGGGGGTAGCGGAAAAGCGTTTTTGCAAAAGCAAAAACCTTTGGAGTGAGGGGGAGCAGCATCGAAAAAGTTCATCATATTACCTCAAAATTTTAACTGTTTATAATTGATGCGCTTCCCCTTTTTATTTAAAACTTTTACCTTTTCCTTTTTACCTCTTACTTCTTTACTCCTCACTCCTAATTGCTCATTGCTCATTGTTAATTCCTCATTGCCCGCTGCCACACCGCATCGAGCGCAAGCTCAAGGTCGGTCGCGTCCTTGTGGGCCTCGTAGGTCACGGTCTCGACACCCTGCGAGCCCAAAGAGGCCAGCGTCCGTGGGTCGATGGAA
>JAISCO010000255.1 GCA_031265535.1 Spirochaetaceae bacterium
GCGGGCAGAGCGGCGGCTTTGGGCATGAAACACCTTGCCATAAGCGACCATGGAAATATGTTCGGCGTTCTGAAATTCCGCGATGCCTGCGAAAAAGCCGGCATACATCCAATAATAGGCTGCGAATTCTATATGACACGCGGTTCGCGGCACGAACGCGACAGCCTTAAACACAGCGCCGAAGACGATGAAAAAACCGAAGGAAAATCATACCACCTTGTACTGCTTTCGACAGGAGAAACCGGTTACCGCAACCTGTTAAAACTAGCGTCTTTGGCATACACGGAAGGATTTTATTACAAACCGCGCATTGACGAAGAACTTTTAATAAAGTATCACGAAGGCTTAATCTGCCTTTCCGCCTGCCTCGCGGGCGAAATACCGCGCTTGATTTTGGCGGGGAAAAAAGACGAAGCCGAAAAACGGGCGCTGTGGTTCCGCGATCTGTTTGGGCCGGACAACTACTACCTTGAAATACAGGATCACGGCATCAAGGCGCAGAAAGCTTCCAATCCGGCAATAATTGAAATATCAAAAAAAACAGGAATTGGATTAGTCGTTACAAACGACGTGCATTATCTGGAACAGGCGGACAGCGTGGTGCATGACGTACTACTCTGCATAGGCACAAAAAAGAAACGTGCCGATGAACACCGGATGCGTTTTGAAGGCGATCAGTTCTACCTGAAATCGGCGGACGAGATGGCGGCGCTGTTCCCTGAATACCCGGAAGCGGTCGAAAATACGATTAAAATCGCGGAAATGTGCAAGACCGAGATACCGCGTGTTGATACAAAAGATTTAATAAATTACCTGCCGGCCTTTGACATACCGCTGGGCTATGAAAACGCGGACGAATATATGCGCGATTGCGCGATAGAAGGACTTGCGGAACGCTACCCCAATTACGGCGGCGCGGTAAAAGAGCGCGCCGAGTTTGAATTAAAAACGATAATTGATATGGGATTCACCGGTTATTTTTTGATAGTGGCCGATTTTATAAACTGGGCAAAAAAGAATGACATTCCGGTAGGGCCGGGGCGCGGCTCGGGGCCCGGGTCGATAGTCGCGTACTGTCTGGGCATAACGGACGTTGACCCGCTTAAATACAATCTGCTGTTTGAACGCTTTTTGAACCCGGAGCGCATTTCCATGCCTGACTTTGACGTTGATTTTTGTCAGGAACGGCGCGGGGAAGTAATTGATTATGTTACACAAAAGTACGGCGCCGAGCGCGTCGGGCAGATAATTACATTTACCACATTGAAAGCGCGCGCCGTTATAAAAGACGTGGCGCGTGTGCTGGATATTCCGCTTAACGAATCGAATATGATTGTAAGCCTGATTCCGGAGACCCCAAAAACAACGCTTAAAAGCGCTTTTGAAACCGAGCCTAAACTTGTTGAACTGGAAAAAGACCCGCGCTATACGGAACTGTTTCGTTTTGCCCGGAAACTGGAAGGCAAGTCGCGTAACACAGGACTTCACGCGGCGGGCGTTGTAATCGGGAAATCGAAGCTGGATAACTATGTGCCGCTCTACCGTGACTCGACAACGGGCGGCATCGCCACCCAGTTTACAATGGATCAGCTTGAAAGCGCCGGACTGGTAAAGATGGACTTTCTTGGCCTTGAAAATCTTGATTTAATAAAGAACGCCGTCTCGATTGTGCGTAACAAGGCGGGGTACGCGGATTTTGACATTGAAAAGATTCCGGAAAATGACAAAGCGACATTTGAAATGCTGGGTGAAGGAAAGAGTTCCGGCATCTTTCAGTTTGAATCTGACGGAATGCAAAATATTCTTAAACAGACAAAGCCTGACAAAATCGAAGACCTTATCGCGTTAAACGCCCTGTACCGTCCGGGGCCTATGGATTACATACCGCAGTATATAAAATGTAAAAACGGCATAGAGCCTATCAAATATCCTGACAAAAGCCTAAAAGATATTTTGGAAGAGACTTACGGCGTTATTGTTTATCAGGAACAGGTCATGCAGGTCGCTCAGCGTATCGCCGGATATTCGCTGGGACAGGCGGATTTACTGCGCCGCGCCATGGGAAAAAAGAAAGTTGAGGTTATGGCCGCCGAAAAAGAAAAATTTATCGAAGGGGCCGTAAAAAAAGGTTTTACAAAAGAATTAGCGGGAAATATATTTGAAATACTCTTGCCGTTTGCCGGGTATGGTTTTAACAAGAGCCACGCGACGGTATATTCGATAATCGCGTACAAAACGGCGTACTTAAAAGCAAACTTTCCGGTTGAGTTCATGGCGGCAAAACTTACCACAGAAATTAACAGCACGGACAGGCTTCCGTTGTACATCGACGAGGCCCGCAAGATGGGCATAGAAATTAAACCGCCCGACGTACAGAATTCGGAACGCTTGTTCAGCGTAAATGACGGAAAAATATTTTATGGACTGCTTGGCATAAAAGGTATTGGTTCGGGACCCGCCGAAGAAATTACACGCGCCCGCAAAGACGGCCCCTACAAAGATTTTATGGATTTTCTTGATAGAATCGATATAAAACCGGTAGGCAAAAAAATTGTGGAACTTTTGATTCAAACCGGCGCGTTTGACAGTTTCGGCATTAACCGCTCCACTCTGGCAGCGAATTTGGAACGGGCGGTCGAGTACGCCCAGAAAAAAAAGGATGATAAAAATTCCGCTCAGGGCAGCTTGTTTGAGGATTCCGGCGAAAAAGAGTATGACGATTTTAAGTTTATTCCCGCCGCGGAATGGGAGCGCAATGAAAAACTGCGCATGGAAAAGGAACTTATCGGATTTTATTTTTCGGGGCATCCGCTTGACGCGTACAAAGAAAAATGGCAAAGCCTTGTAACGGCGGATCTGTCGGGGACGGATAAAATTCTCGCCGGACGCGACTATGTTTTTGCCGGCGTGATAAAAACGCTGCGCTCAATCCAAATTAAAAAAGGCCGTTACGCGGGCAGTTTTATGGGATCCGGCATACTTTCGGACTATAACGGCGACATAGAGCTTACATTTTTTTCGGACACCTGGGAAAAATACCGCGATACGCTGGCAGTTGACAGCGTTGTCGTGATAAAGGGAAAGTTTGACCGCAGGAATGAAAAACCCGCCGTCATTGTAAAAGAGGCGTTTGATATAAACCACGCAGGCTTATCCGCGGCGCGTGAAGAGCCGGACAATCCGTCCGCGTCAGTGGATTTTACGGCAAAAGAGCCGTCGTCGTTACCGCCGTTGCCGTTACCGTCGCCGTCGTTGTCGCTGTTGGACCCGTACAAGGATTTTTGGAAACGCGCTGTAAAAATAAATCTTGCCCGCCCCGCTGAGACGGCAAAGGAAGGCGAGTCTCTTACTCTTGCCGGAATCCTGACATCTCTTAAACCGTACCAAATAACAAAAGGGAAGAATAAAGACCGCTGGATGGGTTTCGGCGCTCTTACCGATTATAACGGCAGCATTGACATAACGTTTTTCTGCGACGAGTGGGGAAAGTACGGCGAAAAACTTGCTGTCGATACGGCGATAGCGTTCAAGGGGACGTATAACAAACGTGATGATAAACAAAGCATTTTATTTAAAGAATTGCTTGATATTTCTTATGCGGAAGAGATGGCGTGGCAGGAACTTCATATACGCTTGCAAAAAGACGCTGTAAAAAAAATGGAAGACCTGTATCCGGTGCGCGATTGTATCTGCGAATATTCAGGCCCATGTTCCGTTTATTTTCATATACCGGTCGAAAATAACGAGGTCCGCCTGCGAAGCGCGGCTCTGGGAGCGGCGCCCAAGGTTGATCACCTTAAAGCGCTGAAGCACTGCGCCGTTGTCGCCGACGCGTGGTTGTCATGAGCCTCCCCGCCGCAATAGCAATTTTACTTTTATAAAATTTATGGTAAAAAGGAAAAGGTAAAAAGGAAAAAGTAAAAAGGAAAAAGTAAAAAGGAAACCCTTGACCGCAACTATCGAGCCTAAGACCGCTCCGCCCCCAACGGCGCAAACAAGTTTGCGATGGCGGCAAGCTGCTGGCGCGGAGCGCATGTAAACCGGCTGGCCGGCGGGGGCTATTCTTGACCCGCGATTCGGGGAATGATTATACTGTACCGTGTGGAAGGATTTACCGCAAAGTCAAAAATAGTTTTGAATGATAAAAAACTTTTTCGACTTCTTCGACTTCGTGGTTAAACAATTCTGTGGGTCAAGTGTAGAGTTGGCGGCGGAAAATAGCAGGCGCTTGCCATGCTTAATTAGATTTACTTACAATATTCTTATCAGGAGGCGAAATGCTTAATACAGTTTTGAAACAAGCGGCGCACGATAGAAGCGCGGTATTAAACCCTACATTCCAAATTATAGCGCAGTATCCTAAAATACCGGTTGAACGGATGGAGTTTGATGATTTTGTTTTGGTA
>JAISCO010000267.1 GCA_031265535.1 Spirochaetaceae bacterium
TACCACCCCATATTACATTCACAAAGCTAATATCGTTCAGTTGTTGACAAATCTGGAAGGCTTTACGCTCGACCGCGACCGTCTGGAAGCGCACTTTACCTACGGCGCTTAGTTTTAGCCGACCGGCGATATGGCGCCGTCACCGGCGGCGTGCTTCCAGCGCGGAACGTAATTGCCGCATAGGGCTGCCGCCGCCTTTAGTTATGGTTTTTGCCGCAGCTATAAATTCGTACAGATTACCGCCGGATTCATCATACAATTCTTTAAGCTCGCTCCCGCCTGAATAATAAAGCCGGTATAACTCTAAATACGCATTGTTTACGGGCATTTCGGAAAAACCGCGATAACTGTCGGAATGGAAACGTGTCGTATATTCGGCGGCAAAACGGGACCGGGCATCGGATATGATTTTTTCTTTTAGCTCAAGTTTTTGTTCGCGGGGAATTTTACTTTTATAAACAGTATCAAGTTCGGATATCAATTCCTGTATAAACTCGACATAAGCGGCGTTATCCGTATCCGAATATATTATATTTTCCATCTGCGGACTGGCGGCGCCGTACCGTTTTTCTATATAAAGCCGCGCCCCCTCGCTGCCTATAAACTCGGCCAGCTCTTCGTTAAACTGCATATTATTTTTTATAAAAACTGTGGCGTGTACAAGCTCGTGTATTAAAAGATCCGCCATTCGCCCCGGAGAATATGCGCGCATAAAAGAATAAAGCGGATCGGCGAACCAGCCCAGAGTACTGAATGCGTCAACCGGACGTATCCATACGTCTAAATCTTTCCGCTTCAACTTTTCGGCTTCTTTACGGGCGTCGTCCACAATAAAAAAACCTTTGTACGGGACGCTTCCAACAATAGGAAAACGCCACTCGTAACGCTTAAATGAATCTTTTGCTGAAGCGGAAACTATTGCCGCCAAATAATCGCGGTCTATATCAACATATTTTGTGTAATTCTTTGTTTCGCTGAGTCCAAGCTCGTCATGGGCAAAGCGCCTTATGTCCTTAACGAGCTCGACAAATTGTATATTTTCTTCCGCCGCCGTGTTAGGCGCCGTCATGTCCGGCGCCGCCGCATTCGGCGCCGCCGTGTTCGGCGCAGATTCCTGCCCGTCAAGCAGGGTTTCAAGCGGTTTCGCGCTGTTAAGATACCTAAGCATAATAGCGCCCTGCTTTAACGTATAACAGCTTGAAGAAATCAGCGAAAACATAAACAAAAACAGCGATGCGGTCAGCGATGGAAAAATATAAAAAAACGCATGATTAAATTTTTTCATACCCTATTTTTTGCGCTATTTTTCATACAATGTACCGTTCTCAAAAATCTTGTTCGCCTGTTCAATATACTGTTCAGGGATCTCAATGCCGCAATTTTTGGCGGAGTCCAAATCAATTAAAAAGTCGGTTTCATCGGGACCGGCAAGGAATTTTACAGGTATTGTGTCGGGATTTTTACCGTTTATAATTTCCACGATTATATCGGCGGTGGCAATACCGGCCTTGTAATAATTGAAACCGGACGCAATCATGCATCCGCCGTTCAACACACCGGTCACATCACCTGAAAATAACGGTTTTTTTGCGGCCCGGAACACTTCGATTATGGCTTGTAAACCGGAAAATACCGTGTTGTCCGTGGTTAGATAAAGACCGTCAACACGATTTACAACAGACTGCGCGGCCTGCCGTACATCCGCCGAAGAATTTATAGACTGCGCAATTAGTGTTATGCCGTTTTCCAAGCATCCTTCCTCAACCAATTTCAGCGCTGCCGCCGAATTCGCTTCGGACGCGGTGTAAATGTAGCCTAAAGTATTTATTCCCGCGATTTTTTTGAACAGCGTTATATGTTCCACCGTAGGTATAGCATCGGAAAGCCCGGTAACATTGCCTTCTCCATGCGCCACAGTTGTTACCAGCCCCGCTCCTATTGGATCTGTAACTGTTGTAAAAACAACGGGTATATCTTTTATCGTGTTTGCCAGAGCCTGCGATGTAGGTGTCGCTATGCCAACCGCTATATCAACCTTTTCCGTTTTGAATTTAGCCGCAATCTGCGCGGCAGTACTCATGTCGCCATTGGCATTCTGCAAATCGTAGACGGCCGTTATATTCCGCGCCCCTAATCCGTCTTGTATTCCTTGTTCAATAGTGTCAAGCGCCGGATGCTGCACAATTTTCGCAATGCCTATTTTTACCGGCGGCGTCTCTCCGCCTTTTGGTTTTGCCTTATTGCAAGAATAAAGCGTTAATCCCGCAAATGCCGCGGCCGCACATACATAAAAAATCAATTTATTCATAATTCCCTCTCAATGCGGATTATTCCGCTGTTGTTTCTATATATAGTAACACCACTTCCGTACATAGTCAAGGGCCAGAGAAGAGGGAAGAAGAAGGAAGAAGGAAGAAGGAAGAAGGAAGAAGGAAGAAGGAAGAGGGAAGAGTGTCGCGTCCTGGTTTAAAGTTGTCATATGAGGAGAGGAAAAATGAAAGATGTGGTAAGGTACAGCGAGGCATTTAAGCTGAGGTTGGTGGAGGACGTGGCCAACGGGAAGTATC
>JAISCO010000278.1 GCA_031265535.1 Spirochaetaceae bacterium
TCGTATGACTTCCGCTATCCCGCCGCGCCCGTATGAAAGGGCCTCGCCCGCCAAAAATAATCGCTTTTGCATCTCATTCAACTGAGGCAGCATCATCTTTATTCGCTCTTCCATAATATATTTACCCCCCCCCCCCCACCCCCCTACTGATGCTTGGTAAAAATATTATAACACAATACCCTGAAATAGTCAAGTTATTATTTGACAGTTCCTAAGAGTTTGGCTCAATGCTTTCGCATTGAGCTTGCGCTTTGCGCCAAAAATCATGGAGTTAGCGCGGAAATTTCAGTTTCCGCGCCAAATTACGATTAAAACAATGAACCTAAGATTCAGCGTGAATTAGGTTCAGCGTGAACCAAGGGTTCACGTTGTCAAACAAGCCCGATGTCAAGTTTCCCGATTATTGTTTTTAGTGCGGCTTTTACAGGCGCGTCTTCCGGCAGCGTAACAAGCGCTTTACCCGCGGAGTCATATTCATATACCAAGTCATCGTGAGGCAGTACTCCAAGCAGTTTCAAGTTTTGCAGTTCAATTTCCTGCTTAATGCCGTCGTTCAGCGCCCCACCCGGAGCGCGATTGACTATCAGAAAAACATCTTTGGCTTTAAGGTCAAGGCTTGTTATCATATTTGCGATACGGCCGGCCGCCTGAATTCCGCGCCGTGAACAATCACTTACAAGGATAATAAGATCCACCGGGGGCAGGATGCCGCGGCTTATATGCTCAAGCCCCGCCTCGTTGTCAACCACCGTATAGGCGTAATTTAGATAGTACTTGCGAATCTGTTCGCGCAGAATATCGTTTACAAAGCAGTAACATCCCTTACTTTGCGTCCGCCCCATCACAAGCATATCAAAATGATCCTGCTCAATAAGCGCGTCCGCAAACTTGTAGTTAGCGTACTCCTGCTTGGACATTCCGATAGGAATGGGGCTGGGTTCCGCCATCGCGGCGTGAGCTATTTCCTCGCGCAAATCGCCAAGCGTTAAATCAACTTCAACACCCAACACTTCGTTAAGGTTCGAGTTAGCATCGGCGTCAACCGCAAGCACCGGCCCCTTTCCCGCCTGAATCAAATAATTTATAAAAAGCCCGCATGTTGTAGTTTTTCCGACGCCGCCTTTGCCGGCAAATGCTACAGTAAACGTCATGCGGGCACCTGATATCCCGCTTCGATTACCGCGGCTTTAAGCGCGTCGAGTGTTACGTTGTCGGCATGGTCAATCTCCGCCTTTTTGCTTTTTAGATTTACCTTGGCCTTCTTTACACCGGCAACAGCTTTTAGGGCATCCGTTACGTGCTTTACACAATGTTCACACGTCATACCATCAACAATAAATGTAGTTTTCATTTTTAGCTCCTTAATCGGCGTTTCTAAAAACCTCTTTGAGCGCTGAAATGTCCGGCTATAAAAATAAAACAATGTGGTGTCTAAAAGCCGGTTGTTTTTCGGCGTCCCCGCGGTTTTTCGGGTTAAAATCCCATGAAACGCGCATTTTTAACAGAAAAGCCTTAGTCTCTTAATTTTTAAGGTTTTCTTATCTGATTATATGATAAGCAAAATAAATAACTCTGTCGACCCCCATTTGCCATGGAGGCACATGCGCTCCGCGCTAGCGTCTTGCCGCCGCTCGTTGGCGGCGGAGATGCGTTCATGTTGATAGTAGCGGTCGGGACTTTGCCTCCGCTTCGATAATCAGATTTTAGAAGGGCTTTGGGAATGCTAACGCGGAGCGTATATAAAACCCACCGGCGGACACCAAAGGCCGTTTTCGGTATGCTAAGAACGTATGTAAACCCAACAAAAATGAGGAATGAGCAATTAACAATGAGCAATGCGGGCAGTCGCGTATGCCAATCGCTATTTGCGTATCCGAAGGCACGGAGTAAAGCCCGCTTTGGGTATGCCGGCGCGGAGCGCATGTAAACCCACTGGTGGGCTGGCGGGCGCGTATGCCAATCGCCTTTGCCTTACCGACGGCACGGCGTGAAGGCCGTTTTCGGTATGCCGGCGCGGAGCGCATGTGCCTCCATGGCAAATGGGGTTGATTATTATGAGAGTATGCGATATTGTAAAGGAGCCGGCTACGAACATTCGGAAGACGGAACAAATTTAGAGAGGAGCTTTACGTGCCCTGCGGAAGAAAACGCAAACTTAAAAAAATCGCGACCCATAAGCGTAAAAAGAAACTAAGAAAGAATCGCCATAAGAACAAATGAACCGCCTCGCCGCGAAAGACGCAAATTTATTTACGTCAAAAATTTGCGGCGAGATGTCTCGTAAACGTTACATCGTTTACGAGAGGTGTTCTGTAAAGAATTTATTGCTGGTGTTACCGATTCTAAGCACCCTTAAAGAGCGGGGTATTAAACCTCGCTGTGAATAAATTGGCGCAAAGCAATTTCAAGCCGCGAAAACGCGGCTTGCGGCAGCTTACTATGGATGTTGGTATTAACGGACTCTTTTTGCGCGGCGGGGTTTATCTATGAAGCTATGATATGAGGCTATGAATAGAAAAGAAACACTCTTAGAGCGTATCAACGGACCGTGTGACATAAAGAGTTTATCCTTCGTTGAACTTGAAACGCTTGCGGCGGAGATCCGGCATCTTATTTATACCACAGTCTCTAAGAATGGCGGGCATCTTTCGTCAAATTTCGGCGTTGTTGAACTTTCCATTGCCCTGCACCGTGTATTTAACTCGCCGGAAGACAAAATTATTTGGGATGTAGGCCACCAGTGTTACGCCCATAAAATACTAACCGGACGGCGTGACGCTTTCGCCGGTTTACGCCGGAAAGACGGGCTTAGCGGATTTCCTAACCGTAATGAAAGCCTTCACGATCCCTTAGGCACAGGACATGCGTCAACATCCATATCGTCGGCGCTTGGATTTTTGGTTGGAGAAAGATTTTCCGGCGGCAAAGGACTCGCAATTGCCGTAATTGGCGATGGCGCGTTAACCGGCGGCATGGCTTACGAAGCGCTGTCGCACGCCGGACAACTCGGCCTGCCGCTGATTGTAATTTTAAATGACAACCGCATGTCAATAAGCCCCAATGTTGGCGGAATTTCCAAATATTTAAGCCATCTTTCCATGAAGGCAAAATATCAAAACTTTAGACGCGCGTTTGACGCATCCATAAAAAAAATCCCGGTGATAGGCGTACCGCTTTTTAACGGCATTACTCGGCTAAAACGCGCGGTTAAGGCGGTTTTTTATCACGATAACTTTTTTGTCGACCTTGGTTTTGAATATGTAGGGCCGATTGACGGTCATAATATTGAACGGCTCGAAGCCGTGCTGCGCGATGTTCAAAAACTCAACCTGCCGGTAGTGGTTCATGTTTTGACAAAAAAAGGCAAAGGCTACGAACCTGCCGAGCAAGATCCCAGCTTGTTCCATGCTCTGAGCCCCTCCTCAAAATTGACGGAACAGACGACTTCGGCAAACACCAAAGACGGCGGACATCATGATGATCTCAGTTTTTCACAAATGTTTAGCGAGGCAATGCTTGAACTTGGCGGCAAAGAGCCGCGCCTTGTCGCTGTTACGGCGGCAATGGAACACGGAACGGGGTTGAGCGCGTTTCGCGCCGCGTACCCCGGACGCTTTTTTGACGCCGGCATAGCGGAAGAACACGCCGTTACTTTTGGGGCGGCCCTTGCCGCGCGCGGAATGCGTCCGGTTGTGGCAATATACTCAACATTTTTACAACGCGCAGTTGACCAAATCATTCATGACGTTTCATTACAACGCCTGCCGGTATTATTTGCCGTTGACCGCGCCGGGTTTGTAGCCGGAGACGGCGAAACCCATCAAGGCCTGTTTGACATAAGCCTGCTTCGCGCCATCCCCAACATGACGGTGCTCGCGCCTGCTTTCGGTGAAGAATTACGCATGATGCTGGAATGGGCGCTTACACAAAACAATCCCTGCGCGATCCGTTACCCCAAAGCGCCGGCGCCTTTTCAGGCGGCGCCGTTTCAAGACGGCGTTTTAGATGCTTTAGCGCCAATACCGCCGCTCGAAACAGGCCGGGGGGCATTTGTTGATTTTGGACCAGACGGATCCGCCGGGAAAAATGTACTAGTGGCTTTTACCGGCAGCCTTTATCCTTCAATCCGCCGCGCCGCTCAGTTGCTGCGTGAACAGAACATCAAAGCCGGATTCTATAACCTGCGTTTCTTAAAGCCGGTAGACGAAGATTACCTCGCCGGCCTGCTCAACAGTTATAAGACGGCGGTTTTTGTAGAGGAAGGAGTAAAAAACGGCGGCTTTGGCGAGTATGCGGCGGATCTGGCGCTGCGGAAAAACTGTCCGGCAAAAATTATCACGCTGAACGCGGGGGACCGGTACTTTGCGCAGGGCAGCCGCGAAGAACTCCTTGCCGGATGCGGTCTGGACGGTGAAGGCATAGCCGCAAGTATTCTTAACGGTTAAGATTCGCGGACGGCTTTTTGCGGGCCTTCGAAAATTCCGGCGCGCTCTTGTACATTTTTTTCTTTGTATACAAAAACTTTGAAATGACACCTATTCCAAACAGCGCCAAATTCAAACTCTGAAATCTTTTGGGAACAAACTTGAAATATAATTCTTCAAAATACTTCATGACCGGTTTTTTGGAGCGGGTTCCTTCTTCCGCCTTATCATTCTTATCGCTCCAGAGTTCAACATAATCACTTTGCAGAACGCTTATTGTATCCGGAACCTTAGCTATTTTCTTTGATATAACAAATAACAAGGCGGGTTTCTTTCTGATACAAATACTGGTTCGCATTTTTGTTATTCTGGGGGGAATAAGCTCGTGCCATCTGTTGAAATCATCCTGCGTGAATATCTTCGTACAGGTAAACCCGTTGTGCCCGTCAAGCAGCGAAAAAAATAATTCTGGTGAAAATTGATAAAACCCATGCCCGCATTGGTTATTACAAGGCGTTTCAAGAATCAGATGCCCGCCTATTTTAACCATGTCCATACAATTTTTTATCGCTGTTGGATAATTAAAAACATGCTCCAAGG
>JAISCO010000311.1 GCA_031265535.1 Spirochaetaceae bacterium
CCCCCCCCCCCCCCCCCCCCCCCCCGAGCGGGGCGGACTGTCCGAAAGCACCGGAAGGACGCCGGTAATTCCCGGCAAACCTGTCACGAGTTGCGGGTAAAGTTTTACTGTTATAGTACCGCGCCATAGCAATATAAAGATCAATTATTTTGGCATACATGGCCGGATTCCGCAAAGCGTCGGCCCGCAAGTATTCGCCGTATATGTCTAACAGGATCGAATGGACGGTTCCGTAAAGTTCCGGCGTATCTTCGGGAGTCAGAAGATTCAAGTTGTACAGAAGGGACATTGCTCCCGATAAACCCGACAGGGAATAGAGCAATGCCGGTTCGAACAACAGGATAATCCGTTTCCCCTTTTCGGCGGAGGGCGGAACGGTAATTTCGTGCAGCTCGCAGGATGGGATAATGAGGATGTCATTTTCCCGGAGATGATAGGATTTTTTTAACAAAACGACAGTATAGTCATATTCCAGCGGCATGATTATCTCAACGGCGGTATGCCAGTGCAGGGGATATTTTTCGTACTCATTATTCTCATAAAACATAACCTGTACGCTGGTTTCATAGGGAACCTTGTTATAATCACCGTCTACAGGTAAAGCCATAGGAACCCGCTCCTTTCACCGGTCCAACCACAAGCATGGCGGCCTGCTGGGATTATTCATTTTCGCTGATATTTTGGAGTTTTATCAACTGTTTTATCTGGCTCAAGACAAAGCTCTTAAAATGCGGATTTAATTGGTTAAAAAGTATATTCATCTGCTCTAAATCGGTATCTACCTTCTTTTCACAAAACATTTTTCCTTTACCGGTTTTGAGCCATACCTTATTTATGCCATAGACGCTTGAAACCAACTCAACGATACGCTCATTTACACCGTGGCGGTGTATCTCTATGTCTCCCAGATAACCGCTGCTTTTAAGAAAAATGCCCTTGGCAAACTGCTTTTGGGAAAGGTTCAGGGCGTGTCGCGCCTCTTTCAGTCTATCGTTAATAGAAAAGTCCATTCCCTATAATAGATCGGAAAATCCATAAAAACAATATTGCTAATCTATAAAAGAGTAAAAAAAATTTCAAAAAAATTTGTAAATGATATTGACAAACCGGTAATAGATTGATAATATGACCTGTATTAGATTATTGGAGTTAGACATGAAAAGAGAAAAGGACTTGAAAGAAATCTTGAACAAGGATTTTTCGGTATTAAACGAAAAGAACAAAAAAAGTGTCATTAATATGACCAAATTTCTTGTTTTGACCCAAAATACCATTGTTCCCAACATTCTTAATGAACCTTCCTGGCCTGAAGAGCGGGGTATCAGCCCCCAGGGTGAATGAAAAATTTATTGAGGGAGTCAAAAATGAAAACGCTTAGACTTACCGGTTTGGTAAATTTATTGACGAAATTTGATCAGAATTAAGCAAAAAATGATAAGCGGAAGCGGAAAACCACCGGATACAATAACGGCATATATGGCGTGAACTTGTTCGATAGCCCGAGGATATTATGATCAGGAAAATACATTGCGGATCGGTTTTGTTACTGGGTCTTTGTACCGCCGCGGCGGTTTTTACGGGAAGTTGCGGGGCCGAAAAAAAGACGGCGGTTAACAATGATCCGTATTATCCGCTAAGCATTTCAGTATACACCTCGAACGCGGCCCAGCAGCCCAATCCCGGCAACAAGATGTACAAATACCTTAAAGAAAAACTGGGAGTTACCTTTGAATGGGATATTCTGGTAGGCGACAGCTCACAAAAACGCGGGGTGATGATTGCGGGGGGTGAATATCCTGACATGATCGGGATAGGTGAATCCCAGTTTATCGACGCGGGGGCGCTTATCCCCCTTGAAGATTTAATTGAACAATACGCGCCCAATGTCAAACGGCATTTTTCCGATTGGTGGGAAGCCCTCAAGTCTCCTGACGGACATATTTATTACCTCTGCAACTGGGGCGTATTTCACGGCAAAGACTGGAACCCCAACGATATGGGTTCACAGCCCCTGTGGATTCAAAAAGAAGTGTTAAAAGAGGCGGGGTATCCAAAAATCACGACGGTAGATGAGTATTTTGATCTCATCATTAGCTACTACAAAAAACACCCTTTCATCAACGGACAGCCGGCCATCCCCTTTACCATCCTTACCTATGATTACCGGGCTTTTTGCATGTGGAATCCTCCCCAGTTTCTTGCGGGCTACCCCAACGACGGGAACGGCATTGTAGACCCGGTAAGCCATGACTATAAAGTTTTCTTTGGTCTGGATATATCAAAACGATGGTTCAAAAAACTAAATGCGCTGAACGCCCAGGGTTATATTGATAAATCGGCGTTTGTGGATAACTACGACCAATACATGGCCAAACTTTCCTCGGGGCGGGTTTTGGGTGTCAGCGATCAGTACTGGCAGTTTTTGAATTCAGAAGCCCCCCTTATTGCCGCGGGCCAGTACAACAGGACTATGGCGCCCCTGCCCATCGTATTTGATACATCCATCCGCCCCTTCTACCGGGGAACCGGTATATCGCCGAATTTTTTCCGAGGCGTCGGGATCAGCGTCAAAGCAAAAGACCCGGTCAGGATCATGCGTTTTCTGAATGACCTTATGTCGGAGGAAGTACAACGCACCTTGCTCTGGGGCATTGAAGGTGAAGACTGGCAATGGGATGAAAACCACGAACCTTACCGTACACCGGAACAGCGAACCAACGTACAAAATCAAACATGGTACGAACAGAACCGGGCGGGTCTTGTACGGGGGATATTCCCTACCTGGGAAGGTTCTTTTTCCGACGGCCTCCCGGCGGAACTGGGTCAATATCCCCGCGAATTTTTGGCCAATCAAAAACCGGAAGACGCGGAGCTTTGGGCGGCTTATGGGGTAAGCAGTTATTCCGATCTCTTGGACCCTGAACCCCAACAGTTTCCGCTGGGGTATCCCGCGTGGTCGCTGCCGAATCCCCCCGACGGTTCGGACGAGCAGCTTGCGCTTCAACGCTGCGAGCAGACGATGCGGAAGTACCTGCCGCAAATTATCATGGCCGCTCCTTCGGGCTTTGAAAAGCTCTGGAGCGAGTATGTCCTGCAGTTGAACACCAACGGTATCGGCAAATACGAGGCGTATATGCGGGAACAGCTCAACAAACGTATCGAAGAATGGAGCAGATGGAAATGACCGGGACGGCAGGGCATGAAACAGATGCTTTATTTAACCGAAAGGAGACTTTTTGCGAAAAGCTGATTTTTCAAAAACAGCTCCTTTTTATGTCTGTACCGTTAATTCTCTATGTTATTCTTTTTTCGTATGTCCCCCTCTGGGGCTGGGCTATGGCCTTTCAGAATTACCGGCCCGCGAAACCATTTTTCCGGCAGGAATGGGTTGGCCTGCGGTGGTTTAGCTTCCTTTTTACCGACCGCATATTCTGGCGCAGTTTTCGCAATACCATTGCCATGAGCCTCATCAACATGGTCCTGGGTTATGTTACCGCCATCGGTTTTTCACTTTTGTTAAATGAACTAAAAAATGTTTTTTTCAAGCGGGCCGTCCAGACAATTTCATATCTCCCGCATTTTCTGTCCTGGGTTATTGTTACGGGCCTTGTGGCAACGATGCTTTCTGTGGAAGACGGCGCGATTAACAAGCTGCTTATGGCACTGGGCCTTATCAAAGATCCGGTAATGTGGCTTTCACGACCGGATTATTTTTGGGGTATTGTCGGCGGGACATACGTCTGGAAAGAACTCGGATGGAGTACCATCATTTATCTCGCGGCCATTGCCGGAATTGATCCAAATCTGTACGAAGCCGCCGAGATCGACGGATGTAACCGGTATCAAAAAATGCGGCATATTACCCTGCCGGCGATAAAGCCGGTGATAATCATTTTGCTGATCATGAGCATCGGACACATTCTTGACGCGGGTTTTGAAATGCAGTACCTCCTGCGAAACGGCCTGGTACAGGATGTTTCCGATACTATTGATATTTACGTCCTCTTGTATGGCATGCAGCGTATGTCGTATTCCCTGGCGACCGCGGCGGGGATGTTTAAGAATGTGGTTAATATCAGTTTGATTTTTATCGCCAACTGGATAGCAAAACGCGCGGGAGAGGAGCGTCTAATATGAAAACAGGCCGCTCTTCAAAAATTGAAAATATTATTTTCAATTCCTGTAATGGTGTCTTTATGATTTTAATCTCCTTTTGTATGATTTATCCCTTTTGGAACACCATAGCCGTATCGTTTAATGACGCAATGGATACGCTGCGTGGAGGCATAAACCTGTTTCCACGAAAAATCACTCTGTACAACTATAAAATTATTTTTTCTACCGGCGCCATTTTTCATGCCTTTTTTGTTTCCGTATCACGCACCGTAATTAATATGGTTACCGGCGTTTTTTTTACCGCCATGCTTGCCTATGTACTTTCCCGGAAACATTTTTTTATGCGTAAACCTTTTACGCTTATTCTGGTTCTTTCGATGTATGTGAACGCGGGGCTTATTCCGAATTATTTTCTTATCAAGAATCTGGGTCTGCTGAATTCGTTTTGGGTGTATATTCTTCCGGGCATGGTGAACGCCTTTAATTTTGTCGTCATCAGAACCTATATACGAACCATCCCGGAAAGTATCGTGGAATCCGCCCGCATAGACGGATGCGGAGACTTTATTATTTTTCTCCGCATAATTCTGCCCCTCTGCCTCCCCGTACTGGCAACGGTAGCTCTTTTTGTGGCGGTAGGCGCATGGAATTCATGGTTCGACACCATGATTTACAATTCCGGAAAAGTTAATCTCCATACCCTGCAGTACAAGCTAATGGAATATTTATTGTCAAGCCAGAGCCGGTCAAGGGCTGCCACAGACGCCGCCGCCATAGCGGCATCCCAGGCGCAGGGCGCGGTAAATATGATAACCCCGGTCAGCATCCGGGCGGCCATTACGGTGATCGCCGCCGT
>JAISCO010000333.1 GCA_031265535.1 Spirochaetaceae bacterium
GTCAAAAACCGCCCACAAAATTTCTTCTTCGCGGTTTGTTTTTTCCGTTGTCATTTGACTGCCTCCTTTGCCGGTATAGCCGGAAAACCCGACCGACCGTGGATATGTTCCATAAGCGCGGCCGTTTCTTTTTTCAGGCCGTCCGCTTCCTGCTGGATAATGAGCGATATTCCGTAAAAGCTTGCCTGCCGCAACTCGATCCTTTCCATATCCGACATGACCGAGAGCATATCGGCTATGGTTTCGAGTTTCCAGATGCTTTCGTCTATGCTGTCCTCGGCATCCATGTAATCTTTACCCATCACGCGCCTCCTTCGCCGCAGTTTTCGCACCGCGAAAGGCGCGGGCAAATCCCGCACAGGCAGGGAAGCCGTCCGCTCAAGCGTTCAATCTCCCCGTCGCACTCGGCGATACGCGCGTTGGCCGCATCAAGGCAGCGCTCAAGGCCGGCGATATAGTTCATGATTGTGTCGATACGCTTGCCCACCTGCGGTTTTGCCGGCGGCGTAAAAATGTTTTTATTCGTTTGGTTCATTTCCCGCCTCCTTTGCCGGAAGCTCCGGCGTGCCGGGCGCGGCAAGCGGCGGCAGCTTAATCTGCGGGACGCGGGGCGGCACGTTTGCCGTATGCCCCAAGGCGTTTATGCCCAGCGTTTCTACCGCCGCGCGCGCCGTGTCAACCGACAGCCGT
Organism: Spirochaetaceae bacterium; assembly: GCA_031265535.1. Lineage (GTDB taxonomy): Bacteria > Spirochaetota > Spirochaetia > Treponematales > Breznakiellaceae > JAIRMY01. The sequence goes on from JAISCO010000333.1 coordinate 691, forward strand.
TTGCGCCAGTAGGTTACGGTCGCGTCGCTTACATCAAGCAGCTTGGCGATGTCCGCGTTTGCAAGCGGCGGGCGCATGGCAAGGTAATACGCCAGCTTGTTCACCCGCTGTATCGTCATCTCCGGGCAGGCGGAAAAAAGGCTGTAGACATTGGCGGCTTCCACCTTCCCCGGCGTATACGCGCCGGTGCGCCGGATTTGCGGCAGCACCTCGGTAAACACCCAGTTTTTGAATTTGTCCGCTTCTCGTTTCCGCGACCGGAAAATCAGGCGGTACAATCCCGGCTCGTTCACCGTGATCCTATACTGTTTTCCGTTAGAGGTATCACTACTAATGATACCTCTGTCTTCTTTTGGGAAATTGCTCATTGTTTGAGAAGGATTTCCCAACCCCAGCACGTCGCATACATCTTTTGCGACAAACCAGGGCTCGCCATTGACCAGCGCTGTCCTCACGGCGTGATCCCCGAAGGTGAACGGCGTTAGTTGGTCATCGCGCCGTTCGATTTTGTTTTTCGTGTCCATAAGACACCTCCAGTAGTTAAGGTCTGAGGTCATAAAATGCCCCCAGTGTTACCTTGGCCTACTAGAGCCACCGAGCCCTCACGGGTACTCGACACTGGGGGCAAAACAAACAGAGTTAGGCTGTCAGGACGTAAAAAAGCCGCTGACTGTCGGGCGCGGTTGACCGCTAGTAATTCAAGGTGTCTCTACTATACCACAGGCGGACAAACGTGTCAAGAGGTTTTTTGTATAAAAATCAGTAAAAAGGATTTTCTCCTCTGCGTTCTATCACAATAATATCCGCATTTCCACCAAAAAACTTGGAAAACCTTTCCACGCCGGTTATCTGATAAACAGATTTAATATCAAATTTGCTTCCCGATGGGTAAGTTTTGCCTTTTTCCGCAAACAAAGCGATTTGGTATACCTTCCCGCGTATTACAGCGGTATAGATTACATAATTTTCAACAATATTACTAACAGTATAATTCAAATCATTTGATTCAGGAATAATCAACGCTTTTTTTACCAAATCAAAGTTAGCTGACGTTATTTGCGCTTGGGTTACGATAAGACCTTCATCAATATAATCTATACATCCCAACGATTTTGCGTATTGTTCTTTGTTGCGTTGATTTCGTTCTGCTTCTTGCCTTCGTTGCTCTTGCCTTTTCGCATATTCTTGCCGTTCTATCTCTGCTTCTTCAGCTTCCCGAATACGTGCCGCTTCTTCATTCCGTTGCTTCTCTTGTTCATACCTTTGATACGCTTCCACGCGACTTTTTTCTGCCGCTATACGTTCGGTATTTTCTTCCTCTTGAAGTTGATTAGTTGCTATTACCATATCCCTGAAAAACTGCTCCATTTTAATCATGTCATTTGTTGATATTTCTCCAATAGCACCGCTAGTATTTTTCAACATAGTTGTAGCGGCTTCTGCGGTAAGTGTTCCCGAACGAATTTGTTGCAAATAAAACGGGATGTAGATTTTACCAACAGTCCATGAATTGATTTGTTGCTCTGTGAAGCCGTAATCCACAAGTACGGGAATGAACGAACCTCCGTTAAGTGCGGCTTTTGCTTTGTCAAAATCCAGAGAATAAACCACAGTAACAATGACTAAAGCGTAGCAGATTGCGCTAATTTTTTTACACATTTGATTTCTCCTTGTTTTATAGTTTTATATCCCATTATCGGCATTGTCGCAGGGCATATCCATTATTTCTTTTTTCGCATGGTAGCCGCCGTTGTGTTCCCTGACCATTGTGGGGATAAACCCGAAGTCCTCGACAATCTTGCGGATTTCTGTCACATAGCGTTCGACTGAAGATTTACCGGCGGCATATCCCGCATCGTTATCCGTTACAAGGCGGGCAATATCCACCGCGAGAAAATACGCTCCGGTAAGCGGGCTTTTGGCAAGCGCGTACTCCATAATTTTATACATCCGGTTTATGTCGATTTTCCGGTTGCCGGAAAAAACCTGGTACACGCGCCCCATAAGCGCGTACGTTACCGCCTGTTCCATGCCGCCCATCTTTTGAAACATAGCCGAGATTCCCCGCGACCGCTTTTCCACCGCGATAAAATACCGGCGGATTCTGCGCCCCTGTTCGTTGTTCTCCAGCATGGCAAGCTCCTTTGCCATGTCGGGGGAGACCGCGTACTCCGTTGCCGGGCGGCCCCCTGCGGGGTTTTCCCCCGTTTTGGTGAAAACCTCATAATCCTCGCCTTTGATAAAACCGTACTCCTCAATCCGGCCTTTTATCCAACTGGTAAAATCGCGCCCAACGTCCATCGCGTTATGAAGCTCGCGGGCATTCACCCGTTCCTGCCCGTTCCGGTATTCGATGGCTACCGGTGCCCCGTCTGTTTTGTTTGTGTCCATAATATTCTCCTGTAATTTCCGGCGTAACGCCGTGATTTACGCTTTACCCAAAATACAAATCACGTCAAGCGCTATTATTTTTGGACTGCGGCTA
>JAISCO010000340.1 GCA_031265535.1 Spirochaetaceae bacterium
GTTGGAATAATCCATCAACATACGGTGGCTGGACATCGAAGGCCCAATTTCCTGCATCGAAGCCTTCATCATCTTTATCCATTCCCTGGGCAGGCTGTCGCGCCCGCGCTGGTAGAACAGCGGAATTATGTCCCGCTCCAGAAGATCGTACAGCGCCTTGCTTTCGATATTGTCCTGCGTGTTTTCATCGGCATAGTATTCGCCGTGGCCAATGGCCCAGCCAACTTTTGCATTGTAAGCCTCGTCCCACCACCCGTCAAGAATGGAGCAGTTAAGGACGCCGTTCATCGCCGCCTTCATACCGCTTGTACCGCTCGCCTCCATTGGACGGCGCGGAGTATTGAGCCACACATCCCCCCCCGATGTAAGATAATGCGCGACCGTCATATCGTAGTTTTCCACGAATACGATACGTTTTGTAACACCGTTTTGCTCCGCGAAATGAACGATTTTTTTTATCAATTCTTTGCCGGCGTTGTCGTGCGGGTGGGCTTTTCCCGCAAAAATAAGCTGAATGGGGCGCTCGTTATCGCCCAGCAGCTTCAGCAGGCGCTCCGGATCACGAAGCAGCAAATCGCCGCGCTTGTAGGTGGCAAAGCGGCGGGCAAAGCACAGGGTCAGGGCATAAGGCGAAAGCGCGTCTTCCGTCTCACTTATATTGCGCTCGTTGGCGCCCGATCGTTTATACTGTTCTTTAAGACGATCGCGGACAAAGCGGACAAGCTGCTCGCGCCTGCGCTCGTGCGTGCGCCAAAGTTCTTCATCGGAAATGCGTTCCATGCGGTCCCAAACGGAAAGGTCGGAAGGCTTTTCTTCAAAGTTGGGACCCAAATATCGGTCTAACAGCGTGCTCATGCCGCTGGTAATCCATGTTTTCGGGTGGACGCCGTTTGTAACATGGCCTATCGGCACTTCGTTAATGGGCAGTCCGGGCCAAAGCCCTTTCCACATCTCTCGCGAAACAACACCGTGCAAGGCGGAAACCCCGTTCGCGTACGCCGAGAATTTGAGCGCCAGCACAGTCATGCAAAACGGCTCGTTCTTATCATTCGGGTGTTCGCGCCCAAGTCCAAGGAATGTATCCCACGATATTCCGAGTATGTCTGTCCACGGGCGCATATATTTTTCCAAAAGCGCTATGTCAAAGCGCTCGTTACCCGCCGGCACAGGAGTATGGGTTGTAAATATGTTGGTAGGCCAAATCGCCTCTTTTGCCTCGTTAAAAGAGAAGCCTTTTTCCGCTATCAACTCTCGAAGGCGTTCCAGCGCAAGAAAAGCGGAGTGTCCTTCGTTCATGTGGGTTACGGCGGGGTTTATCCCCATAGCGCGGAATGCCCGGTAACCGCCTATGCCGAGTAAAATTTCCTGTTGTATGCGTGTTTCGCTGTCGCCGCCGTAAAGCGCCGAAGTGATTATTCTAAAATCCGGCGGATTCTCGTCAATGTTTGTGTCAAGAAGGTACAGTGAACCGCGCCCTACCCGCACTTCCCAAATCTGGGCGGAAACTTGCCGTCCCGCCAGATCAACGGAGATCATTACGGGTTTTCCGTCTTTTCCGGTTTTTAGTTCTACCGGCATGTTATACCAGTCGTTTTCGGGATAGCTTTCCTGCTGAAAACCGTCCGCGTTGAGGTATTGCTGGAAGTATCCTTGCCGGTAAAGGAGACCCATGCCGACGAGCGGCAGTCCCAGGTCGGACGAAGTTTTCATGTGGTCGCCGGATAGTATGCCTAATCCGCCGGAATATATAGGCAGCGAAACGTCCATGCCATACTCCATCGAAAAGTAGCCCACGACATCCCGGCGCTGTCCTTTATACCATGTTTCACGTTTTTTGTACTTCAAAAAGCGCTCATATACGGTATTAAGCGCCGCAATAAAAGAATCGTCTTTGTCTATTCCCTCAAGCTTCGCCTGACTGACTTTGCCCAAAGTTTTCATCGGGCTCTGCTTTGTGTCCATCCACGCTTGATCATCCAATCTTATAAAAAGCTGAACCGCGTCATAATTCCACGACAGCCAAAGGTTGCGGGCAATCTCCTCCAAAGGCTTCAATTTAGAGGGTAATTTAGGTTTTACTGTATATGTCGATATATTCATGACATTCATTTTATCCATTCACCCCCCGCTTCGTCAACCCGCCAGCGGGTTCTCATGCGCTACGCGCCGGCGTACCGAAAGCTGTCTTTACTCTGTGCCGTCGGTAAGGCAAGGGCGCTTTGCATACGCGGCTGCCTGCCTTCTTCATTACTAATTCTTCATTGCTAATTGATAATTGCCGCCAACAGTTTTACTTTTATGAAATTTATGGTAAAAAGGAACAGTTAATAAATAACAGTGAACAGTGAAGAATGAAGAAAAAGGGGGGAAGCGCATCAATCATAAACCGTTAGAATTTTGAAGTTTGTGATAAATTTTTTGTCGCTGCTCCCCCCGCCAAAAAACGGCACGCTCTCTTAGTGAGCGTGTTTAAGTATGTGGCAGCATGGCGTAGGCCCCAAAAACTTACTGTTACATGCCGCTTACAGGCCGCGCTCCAAAGGTTTTTGTATTCACAAAAACGCTTTTACGCTACCCCCACCCATTAACAGTGGCTAGTGGACAGCTTTTCCATCTCTGCTAATCACTTAATCACTAAGCGCTTCCCGCATATAGCGCTAAAAGTAAAACTGCTAAATGGCTATTCTTGACCCACGATTCGTGGAATGATTATACTGTACCGTGTGGAAGGATTTACCGCAAAGTCAAATAAGTATAAGGAAGGAACGGTATCCCCGGAACAGGAAATAAAAGACATTCATGCGGCTCAACTATTGAGTTATTTGAGGCTTTCCGGAATTTCATTGGGATTTTTATTTAATTTTAATGTACGGTCATTGGACTTGTTCGACAACTCGGTTAGTTGTTGCAGGACTAAAGTCCGCCAAGTCTCGCAAAATGCGTAGCATTTTGCAGTTTTTAATTGGAATTTGGCCAAGCCATGCTTGGCTTGCGGAAACTGAAGTTTCCGAACAACTTTATTATGGAACTATCTTTTAATTACTGTACGCGGTCATTATCAAACTGTTACCTGCTTGGCTCCGATTATACCGGCGCGAAAGGCAATCAAAAAGAAACTCGTGACGCGCTGATAATAGATCCCGGCTGCATGAACGAATCTATTTTAGATTTTATCGAGAGCAACGAATATACTCTTAAAGGGATTCTTTTGACGCACAATCATGCCCGGCATACCGCCGGATTACGTTCATTAAAACGTATATACCCCGCTGAAATTTATGCGTCCAACAGCGTTGTACTGAATTACAAAACAAATGTAGTGCAGGACGGCGATACAATAAACATCGGCTCTTTCACCGTTAAAGTTATTTCAGCTCCGGGTCATTCAATAGATTCTATGGTGTACCTTATAGATCATATACTGTTTACGGGCGATGTCCTTTCGGCGGGACTCATGGGACGAACCGACAGCGCGTACAGCGCAATGCGGCAAATCACGATGATACAAAATAAGATTTTTACACTGCGCGGAAATTATATAGTGCTTCCCGGGCACGGCCCGCCCACAACTTTAAATGTAGAACGAAGTCACAATATAGGCATGAGGCTTTTTGAAGAGAACCGCAACAGAACGCAGTATACCTCATTTGGCCTTGAGCTTTTGGACACCAGCAGCAACTAAGATTCCGGCTGTCAACAAGTTAAGCGGGGGAAGCGCATTGCTCCCAAACCGTTAAAAATCTGGTTTATGACAAGATGCTGGTCGCTGCTCCCCCCGCCCAAAAAACGGCACGCTCTCCTGGTGAGCGTGTACATGGTAATGCAGCATGGCGTAGGCCCTAAAAAACTTACTGTTACATGAAGCTGTTCCAAAACTTCAGTTTTGGAACAGCAACCTTAGATTTAATGGAAAAAGCGGGCCGGACTTTAGTCCGATTAGACCGCTTTTTCCAAGAGCTTGTTCCAAAACCATGCGCTTCAGCGCATA
>JAISCO010000034.1 GCA_031265535.1 Spirochaetaceae bacterium
GAGGCTCGTTCTGTAAGGAAATTTATAATACCGTCTGGTTTAATACCAAATTTTTGTAGGCGTTGCCTTATTTGAGCCGCCGCAGAGCGGCGGGGTATTAAACCAGACTTTGCGAATAAAAAAGACCCGCCCCTGTATTATTGTCAGCGATGATGCTATGGGTATACTGCCGTTAAAAATAATCGCGCCTATTACGGACTGGAAAGAACATTATCGCGGCTATCCCCGGATGGTACAAATAAATCCAAACCGCGGCAACGGACTTTCAAAAACATCATCTATATACTGCTTTCAACTGCGTGCAATATCCGTTGAACGTATGCTTTGTAAAATTGGCAACGTAACAGATCTTATCATTGAACGAACAAAAGAGGCTGTTTCCAGAGTTATCGGAATTGATACCTTCAGCCAAAGCAAAGAATGAAGACGAATTTATTCGTATATGGGTCTAATACCCCGCCCCTTGGGGCGGCTAAATTTGGCAACGTCAACAAAAAATGGTAGTAAACGGGTTTGCGTAGCAAACCTCCACAGATGATAAATTTCCTTACCCGATCGAGCCTCGTCGATGAGGCAACGCCTACATGATACCCCGCTGCTTGGGGCGGGGAGGCTCATTACCTTCCTCCCTCATCCTAATTGAAGCGGACTATATTCTGGCGGTGAAAGAGAATCAGAAGTGGCTGTATGAGGATATCAAGGACTATTTTGAGTGGATGGAGAGCGGAGAGATAGGGGAGCAATTAGGAATGAGCAATTATCAATGAGGAGTGACACCCGAAGGCCGTTATCGAAGTGAACGCCGCTCCGCCCCCAACGAGGGGCGGCAAAACGCTAACGCGGAGCGTATATAAAACCCGCTTTCGGGATGCTAACGCGGAGCGTATGAGAACCCACTGGTGGGTGGTGGGTTGACATTTTTAGGCATTGAGCGGTATCTTTGAATAATGATTTTCCCTTTAGAAGAACTTATTAAATATCAAGATAATATGTACGAAATTACAAGCGCCGCTTCACGACGCTCGTATCAACTATCCAAACTTGGGGGCGATGAGGTCGAAAACAACGGCGGCAAGGTGGTTTCTTTAGCCGCGCGGCAGATTTTTACCGGAAAGGTAAAATTCATGTTCCCTGTTCATACAGAAAGCACCGCCATCGCGGCCTATTAAGTAATGCCGGAAATTCCGGTTCCAGTCTTTGTCTTATTCGGCCCTACCGCGTCAGGTAAAACCGCTTTACTGGAAAGGCTTTTTGGGGGTGGAAAAAAGCCCGTTGCGGAAGTTGTTTCCGCCGATTCCATGCAAGTGTACCGCGGCATGGACATAGGGACGGCAAAACCGCCGCATGAGTTTCGCGCCGCCGTGCCGCATCACTTAATCGACATACTTGATCCCCGTGAACAATTCAACGCCGGTGAATTCACGCGCCTTGCCGCCGAAGCCTGCGACTCTATACATGAGCGCAGTCTGCTGCCCGTGATCTCTGGCGGCTCGGGATTCTACCTAAAGAGCTTTATTCAAGGACTTCCCGCCGCCCCGCCTTCAAACGCCGCCATGCGCGAAACTCTGGTCACGGAGTTAAAAACAGGCGGCAGCGCCCCGCTCCGCGCCGAGCTTTATGCGGCCGACCCGGAAAGCGCGGCGCGCATACACCCGAATGACGATTACAGACTGCTGCGCGCTCTGGAAATCATACGCCTTACAGGATCTCCATTAAGCTCATTCGCGGCGCGTGGGGAAAACTCAACTCCAAAATACAGATTTTTGCTTATCGGCCTTGAGTGGGAGCGCGAGACGCTTTACCGGCGCATCAATGAGCGCTGTGAATTGATGTTTAAGGCCGGTCTCGCCGGCGAAGTGCGTGATTTGTTCAACAAGCGATACACGCCCCGCGACCCTGGAATGAAGGCGATAGGCTACAAAGAGTTTTTTATTGATAACTATGACGGAACTTACCGGCTTTCGGGCGATCTTTCCGGTGTCGAGGCGCTGATTGCCCAACATAGCCGTCAGTACGCGAAGCGCCAGATTACATGGTTCAAAAATATGCCGGGTGTTACATGGATTAAGCTTGACGGGCGTTCAATGGATGAAGCCGCCGGCATAATCCAAAAAAAGCTTGACACATTTCCGGGAAAAAGCAGTGGCCGCTGACGCTCACGCGCACCCGTTTGAACTGGCTCAGGTTTACGGTGGCGCGGAAGCAGAGCGGCGTAAATTGAACATAATCTGTGCTGCAAGCGCGTGGCGCATGGAAGAATTTTTATACAATGAACGCGCCGCCGCCGCTTTTCCAATGGCTTTGTGTTTCGCGGTTCATCCACAACTGCCGGCGTTTGACTCCGCGGGCGGCTCAACGGCGGTGCGGGATTCGCTGTTGACGCTGGAACGTCTCGCAAGTGAAAAACGCATAGACGCGGTAGGCGAAACCGGCTTTGATTTATACAACGAAGCATTTTTGGCGACAGAAAAAATACAGGATGAATTGTTTGAACAGCATCTTTGTATAGCCGAAAAATATGAACTTCCGCTTGTTCTGCATATACGCCGCGCCGCGCAAAAAATATTTTTGTACGCAAAACGCTTAAAAAACATTTCGGCTGTCGTATTTCATTCGTATCAGGGAACGGAAGGCGAGGCCGCTTCAATTTTGCGGCGCGGAATAAACGCATATTTTTCATTCGGCACAACGATACTGTTGAATCATAAAAAAACGATGAAAACTTGCGCCTTACTGGACGCAAAAAGGCTTCTGTTTGAAACAGACGCGCCGTATCAAAGTTTAAGGGGAAAAACATTTTCAAGCTATGCCGATATAAATTTTATCATTCAAAGAGCGGCTGAACTTAGGCAGGCTGCGGGGCAATCCTGCGCGCCGGACGAATTGGAGACGCTAAGCAGCGAGAATTTTTATGCGGTTTACAGGAAAAGGAAAAAGGAATAAGTAAAAAGTAAAAGGGAAGAAGGAACAATTAGGAGCAATTAACAAGGAGCAATTAGCGATTAACAATTAGCAATGAAGAATTTGACAACAGCCGGACTAAGATGCAGGCTACAGTTTCGTTATTTCATCGTAAGAAAGGCCGGTAGCGCGGGTTATTTGTTCTATGGCAATACCTAAGGATTTTAAGTTTCCGGCAACTTCAAGAGTTCTCTTCTGTTCGCCTTGTAGCTCGCCGTCCTTACGGCCTTGCTCCTCGCCTTGCTGCCACGCATACACTACACGGCTCTGGGTGTCCAACTCGTACTTGTATTCGCTCATTAGCCGCGCCCGCTCAACATCGTCCCGGCTTATCGTCATCAATACTTCGCTCGCCATCTCTATACCCTCCTCAAACTCTATTATTTCGTTTATTTTGCCGCGCTTCTCTCTGTCCGTTATGTACCGGAAGTAGAACGCCCACCTTTCGGAAGTGCTCATTTCATTCACAGGCTTGTCAAGCAGATAGCCCAGCTTGGCAAGCTCTACAGTGATGATATGCGTCCGCCCGCCAAGCGGCACCTTTCTTAGCTCATCGTAATACTCGAAAGTATGCAAAAAACAGGAGTCTTCGAAAAACCGCCCCTTCACCAAAAACGCTATCTGGTAAGCGTCGTTAAGGTCGTTGTATGTTTTTTTGACGCCGCGTATATCCTGACCTGTGAACAGTTTGCCCGTGTGGAATTCTAGCCGTACGGGTTCGAAATTATCCGGGTTTACCGACATCTCCACATTCATCAGCTTGCCGTTGCCGGCTATACAGTTTATGTCAAACCGTATCTGCCTGTCGCGGATAGTGAAAGCCTATACATGGAAAACAACGCCCTTATCGGAGTAAACGCGA
>JAISCO010000109.1 GCA_031265535.1 Spirochaetaceae bacterium
ACATCCGCCAACGGCATATCGTAAATCAATTCGACACGTTTTTCATCAAGATATGTCATGTTTGTCTGTACGCCGCGTTTTTCCATGCAAAGCGTCATGATATTTCCAAGAAAACTCGCGGGCGTAATTATAGAGGCGCGTATATACGGTTCCTCAGCGCTTTCTATGCGGCTTTCGTCCGGATAATCGGACGGATTGTCTATCATCACTTCTCCGGTATTTTGTAAATGCAGGCGGTATTTTACGGACGGCGCGGTAAATATAATGGATTGATTGAACTCCCGTTCAAGGCGTTCCTGTATCACTTCAAGATGCAGCAAACCAAGAAATCCGCAGCGAAAACCAAAGCCAAGCGCCGCCGAAGAATCTTTTTCGTATACAAGCGACGCGTCATTCAACTTTAATTTTTCGATGCTCGTTTTTAATTCTTCATAATCATTCGAATCGACAGGGTATATTGACGAAAATACTACCGGTTTAACTTCGCGGAAACCGGGCAGCGCCTCGCCGCAGGGATTCGCCGCGTCCGTTACCGTATCGCCGACATGAACATCGCTTACTGTTTTTATTCCGGCGATTATATAACCCACGCTGCCCGCCCGCAACTCGTCCGTTTCTACAAGCGCTATTTTAAACAGTCCGGCGCTTTCAACTTCATACTCCGCGCCGTTAGACATAAAGCGTATTTTCATACCTTTTTTCGCCGCGCCGTCAAACAGGCGCAGATGCACAATAACTCCGCGGTACACGTCATAGTGGCAGTCGAATATCAATGCCCGCAGAGGCTTCTCAACGCTGCCTTTGGGCGGCGGTATCCGTTTGACTATCGCTTCAAAAAGTTCGTCTATGCCTGTTCCCTGACGCGCCGATACAAGCAGCGCCGTCTCTGAATCAAGCCCCAAATCCTTGTCTATCTGTGCTTTTACCGCGGGTATGTCGGCGGCAATCATGTCTATTTTGTTTATTACAGGAACTATTTCAAGGTTATGCTCCATTGCCAAATACATATTTGACAAAGTTTGAGCCTGAACGCCCTGCGTAGCGTCAATCAAAAGCAGCGCCCCTTCGCAGGAATTTATGGCCCGCGACACTTCGTATGTAAAATCAACGTGGCCGGGTGTATCTACAAAGTTAAGTTCGTAAGACACGCCGTCCGCCGCGGTATACGGTATTGTTACCGCCTGACTTTTTATCGTTATTCCCCGCTCGCGCTCAATGTCCATCGTGTCAAGTATCTGATCCTGAAAATTGCGGTCTTCAATAAGATGAACTTTTTGGATAAGGCGGTCGGCAAGTGTCGATTTACCATGATCAATATGCGCAATGATACAAAAGTTGCGTATATGCGTGATCGAATTCATACAGCCAGTATACGGCAAATATCCATAATCTGCCAGTGCTTGCCAACCCCCCCATGCAAATAAAAGGTAAGAAGTAATAGGTAAGAAGTAATAGGTAGCAATTAACAATTAGCAATGAGGAGTGCGCATCAGGCTGTGTCAAAACCCAAAAAATCGAAATAATACCGCTATATATAGCGTTATTAAACCGTATAATAAAGAAAATAACGCTATATATGGAAGCGACAATGACTTTTGACACAGGCTGGCATGTAAACCCGCTGGTGGGCTACCAGTCGCGTATGCCAATCGCCCTTTTCAGACCTGAAGGCACGGAGCAAAGCCCGCTTTCGGGACGCTAGCGCGGAGCGCATGTAAACCCGCTGGCGGGCGCTGGCGGGTGGCGAGGCATATTGACGCGCTGGTAAAATGTTTATAACTTTATAGTTCAGTGCTTAACTATTAAAGGATCAAATTACTGGTGAATAACAAACACATCGCGCTTATGGAAAGCGCGCCGGTTCATACAAGCATTATCAAACTGGCATTGCCGATGATGCTGGGAATGATAGCTCAACTGGTTTACAACATCACCGATACGTTTTTTATCGGGCAGACCGGGGACCCTAACATGGTGGCGGGGATTTCGCTTACAATGCCGCTTTTCATTCTCTCGCAGGGGCTTGGCAACATTTTCGGCGTGGGGGCTTCGAGCTATATATCCCGACTTTTGGGGGCGCGTAAGGGAGAGAGGGCGAAACAGACCAACGCGGTTTCTTTTTACACGACAATTTGCGTGGGGCTTGTGTTTACCGCGCTGATTTTCATTTTTCGGGGGCCGATTCTGCGTATTTCCGGCGCGAGCGACGTTACTTTCGTGTACGCGGACGATTATTTTTCGATTATCGGCGCGTTTACCGTCTTTTCGCTGATAAGTATTTCACTGTCGGGGCAAATACGCGCCGAGGGGGCTACAAATGTCGCCATGTATGGGATGTTGATAGGCATCATGTTAAACGTTATCCTCGACCCGATTTTTATTTTGGTTTTTGGCTGGGGCGCAGCCGGGGCGGCATGGGCTACCATCATTGGCGGCGCGGCTTCGGCTCTCTTTCTTATGCTGTATACCGCCTCCAAAAGAAGCGCGCTGTCCATAAGTTTCCGGGACTTTAAGCCGGACGCGCGGATTTACGCGGAAATCCTGAAAATCGGTATACCTTCGGCTGTTTCGAATGTCGTCATGAGTTTTTCCGCCGTCTTTGCCAATCGTATCGCCGCAAGTTATGGGGACTTTGTTGTAGCGGGGAAAGGCGTTGCGCTGCGGGTGGAAAGTATCAGTTTTATGCTTATCATGGCGCTGGCGATGGGATATCAGCCCTTCGCGGGTTTCAACTACGGCGCCGGGAATTATCCGCGGCTAAGATCGGGCTTCAAGGTAACGCTTCTTTTCAGTACGGCGCTGGCGCTGTTTTTTACACTGGTCTTTGCTTTTTTTGGCAAAACCCTGATTGGGTTTTTCATCAGTGACGGCGCGACAGTTGACGCGGGGTGGAGGTTTATGTACGCCTTTGCGATGGGACTGCCGGTTATGGGCCTTCAGATGACGCTGATGGTAACGTTTCAGGCATTGGGAAAGCCGGTGCTCTCTACCATAGTGTCGCTGGGAAGGCAGTGTATATTCTATCTGCCGCTGCTTTTTATTTTGAATTATGTTTGGCATTTTGAGGGGTTCATGTATTCCCAGCCTCTCGCGGATATATTGACCGCCTTGGTTGCGGTTCTTTTGGGCTTGAAAATGTTTGCCGGTTTGAAAGAAAATAGTTTGAAAGGAAGTGGGGACGCCGGCGCGGCGGAATGGGGTGTGCGCGGCAATGAACGAAGAATTAAAAACCGGTCTGCTTAAAGCGTTATACCGGTTCAAAAAAACAGGGCAGTCGATTTCAAATTATCTTGTGAATGAGATGCGCAGTGATTTGAATATCGCCGAAATTTCCGCTCTTAGGTGCGTCAAAGAGCATGCGCACGTCGAAAAAGGCTGCCGCGGCAAAGTATGCGAATACGGGAAAAGCGCGACCGCGCACAATGCCGTGCAATCCTCGCTTTCCGTTTCAAAAGCCGCGGTGAGTCAGACACTCGGGGGGCTTGAAAAGAAGGGCTATGTCGAGCGGGAAATAGACCGCGGCAACCGCCGTAAAATCGTAATCACCCTCACGGATTCTGGGCAGGCCGCTCTGGAAAATTCTACAGACGCGCTGGAAAAACTCATGGCATCCCTCATAAACCGGTTCGGAGAAGCTGAAACGAGCAAGCTTATAACTTTAGTCAATGATTTCGCCGAACTTGTGGAATCTTTTGACAGAGAGCCCGCCAGCGGGTTTACATGCGCTCCGCGCTAGCCCGCCAGCGGGTTTTCATGCGCTCCGCGCCGGCATACCCAAAGCAGCCTTCACTCCGTACCTTCAGGTCCGCGAATAGCACTTGCATACGCGGCTGTCTGCATTGCTAACTAACATTTTTCCTTTTTACCTCTTCCTTTCACTCATCCCTCCTCCTTCCCTTTTCTTTCTGTTTGCCCGCTGATTGCGCCATAAATGGCGACTGATTACGCGAATTACGCCCGCTCCGATCAGTTATAGCGCCGATACCCCAAAAATCAGTGTAATCTGCGTAATCAGTGTACCCCCTTATCCAAATTCCTCATTGTGCATTGCTCATTGTTAATTGTTAATTTACTTTTTACCTTTTCCTTGCTCATGCTAACTGTTCATTGTTCCTTTTTACTCTCTTCCTCATCCCATGGGCGTATCGAAACACGCTGACAGCCGTTGACAAAAATCAATTCCTTTAGATATACTATCAAAATGAATGGGGATAAAAATCCAAGACTTTGCGGCATATACGACTACAGCGGAAAGCTGAATTTTGCGCTTTCGCCTGTGGAAAATTCAAATAGCCCAATCCCCCCCCCCCCCCTCGACAAACAGTAGGGTCTGTCTACAGAACTGTTCCTGTTTCACACTATTATTGTTCTCTAAACCGCCGAAATGCGGCCCGGCGCAAGGCAGCCGGGCGCCGTAAGACAGCCATTATGGGGCGGGTATTTTTTTCGGGCAACACTAAAAATCAGACTATATTTTCTTTTCTCTGCGGTCTATTTAAAGGCGTTAAATCCACGCGGGAAAAAGGGGCAATTAGCAATGAGGAATGAACAATTAGCAGCTATTATTATTTTTTTTGTTGAAGGAGAGAAATGCTTGATATTGAAGCTATTTGGCGAGCCAAAAAACTGTAAGCGCGGATGCGCCCGCAGCTGCCTGTTCAGCATCCTTTATCTCGTCGTCTTTGGTAACGATGACGGCGGAGAGGTCTTTGGCGCAGGCGCAAAGAAAAGCATCGGCCAGGGACATAGAATAGGCCGTTTTGAACCGGGCGGCTTCCCGATAGACCGCGCCGCTAATGGTGTCGATCACGGTAATGGGCAGATCGGCCGCATCGCTCATAATTTCATCGGCGGCTTGTTCGCCCATGTCCCGCAGAAAGCCATAGTAGACTTCGAGCAGATTGACAATGCTCATAAAGATAGAGATTTCCCCGGCGGCAGCGCGGGCAAGCAAATCGTTTACTTGGTCAAACGCGGCTTCATTCTTGATCAGAGATATCAAAGCGCAAGCGTCAAATATGTAATTCAATCCGCATTTCATCCTTTTTGGAACAGCCGCCGGTACTGCGCCTCATCCAGCGCACGGTCTTTGCGCCGTTCTTCAAAAAGGTCTTCGCTTGAAAAACTACAGTTTTTTGCCAGATTGCGGAGCTTTTTGACAGTCTCTTGCAGCCTTGCCTGTGCGTTTTTACCTGTAGTGTCCGCGGGTTTCGGGGTAAAGGTGAGTATCGCCGCGCTCGCCGGGAATTCCCTTGGGATATTAATGGTCAAGCGCCGGTTTGCCGGTATTTCAACAGTTTGTTCAAAAGTCATGA